>NZ_JAAAFU010000038.1:109931-110487 GCF_019352905.1 Pseudomonas sp. Xaverov 83
AGCGATCACTGAAGGCGGTCAAATCACCTACACCGCGACGCTTTCGAATGAAGCTCACGCGCCGGTGACCGTGACCCTGTCCAACGGCCAGGTGATCACCATTGATGCCGGTAAAACCACCGGCACTGTGGTTTTCCAGACTCCGGTCAACGACGTTTACAACAACGGCTCGACCGTTAGCACCACGATCACCACCGCAACGGGTGGCAACTTCGAGAAGCTGGTCCCGGACAATACCAATCCGCCAACCACCGTTATTTCGGATTCGATCGATACCACCACCGTGACCTTGTCGACTAACGACACCGCAATCACTGAAGGCGGTCAGATCACTTACACCGCCACGCTTTCGAATGAAGCGCATGCGCCGGTAACCGTGACTCTGTCTAACGGCCAAGTTATTACCATTGACGCAGGCAAAACCACGGGCACCGTGGTTTTCCAGACTCCGGTCAACGACGTCTACAACAACGGTTCCACCGTCAGCACCACTATCACCACCGCTACCGGTGGCAACTTCGAGAAGTTGGTCCCGGACAATACCAATCCGCCGACC
>NZ_JAAAFU010000038.1:110497-110619 GCF_019352905.1 Pseudomonas sp. Xaverov 83
CGGTCAGATCACTTACACCGCGACACTTTCGAATGAAGCGCATGCGCCGGTGACCGTGACCCTGTCTAACGGCCAGGTGATCACCATTGATGCTGGCAAAACCACCGGTACCGTTGTTTTCC
>NZ_JAAAFU010000038.1:110629-112351 GCF_019352905.1 Pseudomonas sp. Xaverov 83
GATCGACACCACCACTGTGATCTTGTCGACTAACGACACTGCGATCACCGAAGGCGGTCAGATCACTTACACCGCCACGCTTTCGAATGAAGCGCATGCGCCAGTGACCGTGACCCTGTCCAACGGACAGGTCATCACCATCGACGCAGGTAAAACCACCGGCACTGTGGTTTTCCAAACCCCCGTCAACGATGTCTACAACAACGGTTCCACCGTCAACACCACTATCACCACCGCTACCGGTGGCAACTTCGAGAAGTTGGTCCCGGACAATACCAATCCGCCGACCACTGTTATCTCGGACTCGATCGACACCACCACCGTGACCTTGTCGACTAACGACACTGCGATCACTGAAGGTGGCCAGATCACTTACACCGCAACGCTTTCTAATGAAGCGCATGCGCCGGTGACCGTGACCTTGTCCAACGGACAGGTGATCACCATTGATGCCGGTAAAACCACCGGTACCGTAGTTTTCCAGACCCCGGTCAATGACGTTTACAACAACGGCTCAACCGTTAGCACCACAATCACGACGGCCACTGGCGGCAACTTCGAGAAACTTGTCCCAGACAATACAAATCCGCCGACCACTGTTATCTCGGATTCGATCGACACCACTACCGTGACCTTGTCGACCAACGACACTGCGATCACTGAAGGTGGGCAGATCACCTACACCGCTACATTGAGCAACGAGGCTCACGCGCCGGTAACCGTGACCCTGTCTAACGGCCAGGTGATCACCATTGATGCTGGCAAAACCACCGGTACCGTTGTTTTCCAAACGCCGGTAAACGACGTTTACAACAACGGCTCCACAGTCAGCACCACGATTACGACGGCCACTGGCGGCAACTTCGAAAAGCTGGTTCCGGACAATACCAATCCGCCGACCACTGTCATTTCGGATTCGATCGACACCACCACCGTGACGCTGTCGACCAACGACACTGCGATCACCGAAGGGGGTCAGATCACATACACCGCCACGCTTTCGAATGAAGCGCATGCGCCGGTGACCGTGACTCTGTCTAACGGCCAGGTCATCACCATCGACGCGGGTAAAACCACGGGCACCGTGGTTTTCCAAACGCCAGTCAACGACGTCTACAACAACGGTTCCACTGTTAGCACCACGATTACCACCGCTACCGGTGGCAACTTCGAGAAGCTGGTCCCAGACAATACCAATCCACCGACCACTGTTATCTCCGATTCAATCGACACCACGACGGTGACGCTGTCGACCACCGACACTGCGATCACTGAAGGCGGCCAGATCACCTACACCGCGACATTGAGCAACGAAGCTCATGCTCCAGTGACCGTGACACTGTCCAACGGCCAGGTCATCACCATCGACGCGGGAAAAACCACGGGTACCGTGGTTTTCCAGACTCCGGTCAACGACGTCTACAACAACGGTTCCACCGTCAGCACCACAATTACTGCGGCTACTGGCGGCAACTTCGAGAAGTTGGTTCCGGACAACACCAATCCGCCGACTACCGTCATTTCGGATTCGATCGACACCACTACCGTGACCTTGTCGACTAATGACACCGCGATCACTGAAGGCGGCCAGATCACTTACACCGCCACGCTTTCGAATGAAGCGCATGCGCCAGTGACCGTGACTCTGTCCAACGGACAGGTGATCACTATCGACGCGGGTAAAACCACGGGCACCGTGGTTTTCCAGACACCGGTCAACGA
>NZ_JAAAFU010000038.1:112361-112618 GCF_019352905.1 Pseudomonas sp. Xaverov 83
CTACACCGCGACATTGAGCAACGAAGCTCATGCTCCAGTGACCGTTACACTGTCCAACGGCCAGGTCATTACCATCGACGCGGGAAAAACCACGGGTACCGTGGTTTTCCAAACGCCGGTAAACGACGTTTACAACAACGGTTCCACCGTTAGCACCACGATTACCACCGCTACTGGCGGTAATTTCGAGAAGTTGGTTCCGGACAATACGAATCCGCCGACCACCACGATTACCGACTCGATCGACACCACCACCG
>NZ_JAAAFU010000038.1:112628-113240 GCF_019352905.1 Pseudomonas sp. Xaverov 83
CGCCCCGGTCACCGTGACGCTGTCTAACGGCCAGGTCATTACCATTGATGCCGGTAAGACCACCGGCACTGTGGTTTTCCAGACTCCGGTCAACGACGTCTACAACAACGGTTCCACCGTTAGCACCACGATCACAGCCGCGACTGGTGGTAACTTTGAGAAGTTGGTTCCGGACAATACGAATCCGCCGACCACCACGATTACCGACTCGATCGACACCACCACCGTGACCTTGTCGACTAACGACACTGCGATCACCGAAGGCGGTCAGATCACCTACACCGCGACCTTGAGCAACGAAGCTCACGCCCCGGTCACCGTGACGCTGTCCAACGGCCAGGTCATTACCATCGACGCGGGAAAAACCACAGGTACCGTTGTTTTCCAAACGCCGGTCAATGACGTCTACAACAACGGTTCCACCGTTAGCACCACCATTACGACGGCCACTGGTGGCAACTTCGAGAAGCTGGTTCCGGACAACACCAATCCGCCAACCACCACGATTACCGACTCGATCGACACCACCACTGTGACGCTGTCGACCACCGACACTGCCATCACCGAAGGCGGTCAGATCACCTACACCGCGACATTGAGCAACGAAGCTCA
>NZ_JAAAFU010000038.1:113250-113573 GCF_019352905.1 Pseudomonas sp. Xaverov 83
GATCACTATCGACGCGGGAAAAACCACTGGCACTGTGGTTTTCCAGACTCCGGTCAATGACGTCTACAACAACGGTTCCACCGTTAGCACCACCATCAGCACGGCCACTGGCGGCAACTTCGAGAAGCTGGTTCCGGACAACACCAATCCGCCAACCACCGTCATTTCGGATTCGATCGACACCACCACGGTAACGCTGTCGACCACCGATACCGCAATCACCGAAGGCGGTCAGATCACTTACACCGCGACCTTGAGCAACGAAGCTCACGCCCCGGTCACCGTGACGCTGTCTAACGGCCAGGTCATTACCATTGATGCCG
>NZ_JAAAFU010000038.1:113583-113876 GCF_019352905.1 Pseudomonas sp. Xaverov 83
TGTGACGCTGTCGACCACCGACACTGCCATCACCGAAGGCGGCCAGATCACCTACACCGCCACGCTTTCGAATGAAGCGCATGCGCCAGTGACCGTGACGCTGTCCAACGGCCAAGTTATTACCATTGACGCAGGCAAAACCACGGGCACCGTGGTTTTCCAAACGCCAGCCAACGATGTTTACAACAACGGGTCGACGGTCAGCACCACCATCAGCACCGCTACTGGCGGCAACTTCGAGAAACTGGTTCCGGATAACAGCCATCCAGCGGTTACCACCATCACCGACTCGA
>NZ_JAAAFU010000038.1:113886-114108 GCF_019352905.1 Pseudomonas sp. Xaverov 83
GCCGGTCACCGTGACCCTGTCCAACGGCCAGGTCATCACCATTGATGCCGGCAAAACTACCGGCACTGTGGTTTTCCAAACGCCGGTCAATGACGTCTACAACAACGGTTCCACCGTTAGCACCACGATCACAGCCGCGACTGGTGGCAACTTCGAGAAGCTGGTTCCGGATAACACCAATCCGCCAACCACCGTCATTTCGGATTCGATCGACACCACCAC
>NZ_JAAAFU010000038.1:114118-114949 GCF_019352905.1 Pseudomonas sp. Xaverov 83
TCGACACCACGACCGTTAAGTTGAGCACCACCGACACCGCCATTACCGAAGGTGGCCAGATCACCTACACCGCGACCTTGAGCAACGAAGCTCATGCGCCAGTGACCGTGACGCTGTCCAACGGCCAGGTCATTACCATCGACACGGGCAAAACCACCGGTACCGTGGTCTTCCAAACGCCCACCAACGACGTTTACAACAACGGTTCGACGGTCAGCACGACCATCACCACCGCAACGGGTGGCAACTTCGAGAAGCTGGTCCCGGATAACACTAATCCGCCGACCACCACGATTACCGACTCGATCGATACCACCACCGTGACGCTGTCGACAAACGACACTGCGATCACCGAAGGTGGGCAGATCACGTACACCGCGACGTTGACCAACGTCGCTCACGCCCCGGTCACCGTGACCCTGTCCAACGGCCAGGTGATCACCATTGATTCCGGCAAAACCACCGGCACTGTGGTTTTCCAGACGCCAGCCAACGACGTTTACAACAACGGTTCCACCGTCAGCACCACCATTACGACGGCTACTGGCGGCAACTTCGAAAAATTGGTTCCGGATAACAGCCATCCAGCGGTGACCACCATCACCGACTCGATCGACACCACGACCGTTAAGTTGAGCACCACCGATACAGCCATCACCGAAGGCGGCCAGATCACCTACACCGCCACGCTTTCGAATGAAGCGCATGCGCCGGTCACCGTGACCCTGTCCAACGGCCAGGTGATTACCATTGATTCCGGCAAAACCACCGGCACCGTGGTTTTCCAAACGCCGGTCAATGACGTTTACAACAACGGTTCCACCGTCAGCA
>NZ_JAAAFU010000038.1:114959-115235 GCF_019352905.1 Pseudomonas sp. Xaverov 83
CGGTCAGATCACCTACACCGCCACGCTTTCGAATGAAGCGCATGCGCCGGTCACCGTGACCTTGTCCAACGGCCAGGTGATCACCATTGATGCCGGTAAAACTACCGGCACTGTGGTCTTCCAGACACCTGCTAACGACGTCTACAACAACGGTTCCACCGTCAGCACTACCATCAGCACGGCCACTGGCGGCAACTTCGAGAAACTGGTTCCGGATAACAGCCATCCAGCGGTGACCACCATCACCGACTCGATCGACACCACGACCGTTAAGTT
>NZ_JAAAFU010000038.1:115281-137638 GCF_019352905.1 Pseudomonas sp. Xaverov 83
TCAGATCACCTACACCGCGACTTTGAGCAACGTCGCTCACGCCCCGGTGACCGTGGCCTTGTCCAACGGCCAGGTGATCACTATCGATTCCGGTAAAACCACCGGCACCGTGGTCTTCCAGACTCCGGCTAACGACGTCTACAACAACGGTTCCACCGTCAGCACGACTATCACCACAGCCACTGGCGGCAACTTCGAGAAACTGGTTCCGGATAACACCAACCCGCCGACCACTGTCATTTCGGATTCGATCGACACCACCACCGTTACCCTGTCGACGGCCAACACCGCGATCACTGAAGGCGGCCAGATCACCTACACCGCGACCTTGAGCAACGTCGCTCACGCCCCGGTGACCGTGACCCTGTCCAACGGCCAAGTGATCACCATTGATTCCGGCAAAACCACCGGCACTGTGGTCTTCCAGACCCCACCCAACGACGTCTACAACAACGGCTCAACCGTTAGCACGACCATCACAACGGCCACTGGCGGCAACTTCGAGAAACTGGTTCCGGATAACAGCCATCCCGCTGTCACCACCATCACTGACTCGATCGACACCACCACGATCAGCATCACTGGCGATGCTTCGGTGAACGAGGGCCAGACAGCCCACTACACCCTCACGCTGAGCAACCCGGCGGCCACTGACGTGACCGTCACGCTGAAATACAGCGGTACGGCCACCGACGGTTCGGACTTCAACGGCGTCTACACCGTGAAGATCCCAGCTGGCGCCAGCAGTGCAACCTTCAACGTGAACACCCTTGACGACAAGCTGACCGAGCCTACCGAAACGCTGGTGATCACCATCGACAAGACTTCCGGTGGCAACTTCGAGAAGCTGGCGATCAGCGGCACCAATGGCAGCATCAGCACCAATATCATCGATAACGACGCCCCGCCGGTCATCGACCTGGACGCCAACAATTCCAGCGGCGCCACCGGTGCGGATTACAAGGTGACGTTCACCGAGGGCACCACCGGGCCGGGTGTGTCGATTGCTGACACCGACATCAAGATTACCGACCCGGACAGCACGATGCTGACCGGCGCCACCGTCACCCTGACCAACGCGCAAGTGGGCGACGCGCTGAACCTGGGCAATAGCGTCAACGGCATCACGATCAACTCCAACAACCAGACGGGCACCATCACCCTGACGCTGTCGGGCACCGCGACGCTGGCCGATTACATGACGCGGATCCAGAACATCACGTTCACCAACAACAGCCATGACCCGAGCACCACGCCGCGGATCATTACCGTGACGGTGACCGATGGCGGTAACTACTCCAACGTTGCCACCGCCACTGTCAACGTGGTGGCCGTCAACGATGCGCCGGTCGCCACCGGCAGCGCCGTCACGGGTACCGAAGACACGCCGCTGGCCCTGGCCTGGTCGAACTTCGGCGTGACTGACGTCGACTCGCCACAAGCGAGCCTCGGGGTGAAAATCACCGAGCTGCCGGTCGCTGGCAAATTGCAGTTCCTGGCAGCGGACGGGGTGACCTGGTCCAACGTCACCAGCGGCCAGACCTTTACCAAGGCCCAGATCGACGCCGGCCAATTGCGCTTTACGCCCAATGCCAACGAGTCCGGAACCGATGGTTACGGCGGTACTGGCATCGGCAATAAACAGGCTGACTATGCGCAGTTCAAATTCCAGCCAACCGATGGCAAGGATCTGGGCACTGCCGCGACAGTGAAAGTCGATATCACCCCTGTGGCCGATGCACCGAACCTGACGGTGGCAGACAACGCCGTGAACTCCGTGGGCCTGACCAAGCAAAGCTGGAACAGCATTGCGAACCTGGGCACCAGCGGCAACGGCGCTGCACCGGCAGACCTGAAAAACGCGATTGATAACGCCGGCACGCCGAACACCAGCACCACCGTGACCACTGTCGTGTCTGAAGCGAACGTTGCGGGGGGCTCTGGCTCCAAGACTTCCGGCCTGATCTACATGGAAGCCGGGAAGAGCTACACCTTCAGCGGCACCGGCGATGACAGCCTGGTGGTCAACGTTGGCGGCAAAGACGTAGCGAGCGCGCTGTGGGGCACCAACAGCGGCAAGTTCAGCGGCTCGATCACCCCGACCGTCAGCGGCTACTACAGCATCGAGATCTACCACGCCAACCAGTCCGGACCTGGCAGCTATAACGTCAACGTGCAAATCGGCAACGGTGCGGTCCAGCCCCTGAACACCAGCGGCATACCGCTCTACACCGGCGTCAGCGACCTGATCAATGCCGGCGTAACGCTGTCCGACCTGCACGGCAGCAACGGCGACGGTTACTACACCGGCTACAAGCTCAACGAAGGCCTGGAGAACGGCTCGGTGCACCTGTCCAAGGTCACTACCAGCCTGACCGATACCGACGGTTCGGAAAGCCTGAGCGTGAAGATCAGCGGGATTCCGGCGGGCTCGGTACTCACCGATGGTGCCGGGCATACCTATAGCGCCGGCGCGAGCACAGGTGAAGTGAACGTAACGGGCTGGGACTTGAGCACCCTGACCATCAAGCCACCGACCTACTACAGCGGCCAGTTCAACCTGACGGTGACCTCGACCTCGACTGAAAGCCTGGGCGGCTCGGCCGTTACCACCGCGCAGTTGCCGGTCACGATTTACCCGGCGAACTACAACTCGATCACCGCAACGTCGGGCAGCGACAACATCACCGGCACCGATGGCAATGACATCGTGGTCGCGGACATCGGTGGCCTGAACGTGGTGCAAGGCAAGAACTACAACATCGCGTTCATGGTCGACAGCTCCGGCAGCATGAGCACCGATTCGGTCAACGCGGCCAAGGCGTCGCTGACCTCGGTGTTCAGCTCACTGAAAAACAGCCTCGGCGCCAACACATCGGGCACCGTGAATATCTTCGTGGCGGACTTCGATACCCAGGTCAATAAATCGGTGGCGATTAACCTGAACGATCCAAACGCGCTGGCGATACTCAAGGGCGTGCTGGATTCGATGGTCTCCGGTGGCGGCACCAACTATGAAGATGTGTTCAAGGCCACCGCCAACTTCTTCCAGAGCAGCCTGGCGACCGGTAATACCGGCGCGACCAACCTGACTTACTTCATCACTGACGGCCAGCCGACGTACTTCCAGAACGGCGAACAAACCAATCCGGTGGTCACCGACTTCTACAACTACAACACCACCGATGGCCGGCTGGATGACTACATCAACACCAACAACTATCAGTTGGGCAACGCGTTCTCGATCACCGTCGGCAGCAGCAAGCTGCAACTGATCGACAGCGCCGGTCAGGTTCACAAGTGGATGCAGAACTGGAACGGCAGCTGGTACGACAGCGGCGTCATCGGCACCGTGCATGCCCAAGGCGACGGCACCTATGAGGTCTCGTACCTGGACGGCAGCGGTAGCAGCACCAGCTCTGCGACCACCAGCAATGCCGGCAGCGGCTTTGCACTGCTCAGCGGCCTGTCCAGTGTGGAGGCGATTGGCATCAACAGTGGGGTCAGCCTCAACGACCTCAAACCGTACGACTCGGACGGCAAGCCACAGAGCAATATCGATCCGAAGGACTTGGCCAACGCTATCCTGGGCCACACCGAGGCGACCTTGCCGGGCTCTGACACCATCAACGGGGGCGATGGCAATGACATCATCTTCGGTGACCTGGTGAGCTTCAGCGGGATCACCGGCGAGGGCTACAACGCGCTGCAGGCCTTCGTCGCACAGAAAACCGGGATGGCCGTCACGGCCGTCACCACGTCGAACGTGCATCAGTACGTGACCGAACACTACGCCGACTTTGATGTGTCCGGCGCCAAGGACGGGAACGACACGCTGCTGGGCGGCGCTGGCGACGACATCCTGTTCGGTCAGGGCGGCAACGACTACCTCGATGGTGGCAAGGGCAATGACATCCTGCTGGGCGGCACCGGCAATGACACGTTGATCGGCGGTCCGGGCAACGACATCCTGGTGGGGGGTGCCGGTGCTGATTTGTTCGTGTGGAAGGCTGGCGACTTGGGCAACGACGTGATCAAGGACTTCAAGGCCGCGGACGGTGACCGGATTGACCTGCGGGATCTGTTGAAAGGTGAGAGCGACAGCACCATCGACAACTACCTCAAGATCACCACAGTGGAAGGCGTCTCGACGCTGCAAGTCAGTACCGAAGGTAACCTGAACAAGGCCGGCGGCCTGGCCAACGCGGATGTCACCATCAAGCTGGAAGGCAACGACTGGTCCCACACCAGCATCAACTCGCTGATCAGCGGTGCCGACCCGACCATCAAGATCGATCACACCGCCTAAGCCTGCGTTCATCGGCCGCCCAAGCGGCGGCCGATGTACATTAACGGCTCGTCACTGGCTCTGTGGGACGGTTGCACCGCATACTCGCGCCCATTACCCACCGTTAGCCTGCGTTGATGGCTGCGGGCTTCATTGCTGAGGGATTGTTATGTTTTATGTGCAACGTGATGCCCACGGCGGGCTGATTCGCGTAGAGGCCGCGGCCTTCGCCGAGTCAACGGAAACGCTGCCGGCCGATCACCATGAGATTCAGGCGTGGTATGCCAACACGCTCGTAGAGACCAGCCTGAATCAGCTCAAGCAAAGCGACCTGGAGATGATTCGGGTTCTGGATGACTTGATCCAGGTGTTGACCAGCAAGGGCGTGATTCGCGTCACCGACCTGCCGCCGGCGGCCCAGGCCAAACTGTTGGATCGCAACCAGGCGCGGGAAGCACTCGGCGGGCTGAACAGCTTGATCAACGATGAAGAAACCGGGCTGATCTGAGGCCCCATACAGTAGCCGCTGCCTCAGCAGCGGCGACTCGCATTACTTCCAGGGCGCCGGCTCGCCAAACAACTGCCCCTGCACGCCGAAAATACCCATCGCGCTGATCACCGCCAACTCACCCTCAGTCTCCACACGCTCAGCGATCAGTGGCAGGTCAATGCTGTGTGCGGCACGCTGGATGGCTTCGATAAACAGGCGTTTGTCGCTCTCTTTGTCTATGTCGCGAATGTAGCTGCCGTCAATCTTCAGGTAGGCCAGGCCCAGGCGCGCCAGGTTGCCGATCATGCTGAAGCGCCCGCCGAAACGCTGCAGGCTCAAGGAGAAATTGAGCTCGCGCAGGCGGTGGGTCAATTGCTCAAGCACCGCTTGTTCCGGCAGTTGCTCTTCGCCGATTTCCAGGGTCAGCCGTGGGCCAAGATTGGAGTGTTGGCGCAATAACTCGAACACTCGATTCAGGGCTTGAGGGTCGGCAAAGGTCGCGGCCGACAGGTTCAGCGCGAGGGATTCGGTGTGGCCGGCCATCTGCTTGAACACCAGCTCCAGCATCATGCGGTCAAGGCGCGCCGACCAGCCGAAGCGCTCAAGCCATGGCAGGAAGCGCCCCGCCGCAATCGTCTGCCCTTGGTCGTCCTGCAGGCGTGACAGCACTTTGTAGTGCAGCACCATCTGCGGGTCGTGGCTGGCAACCACCGGCTGGAAATACAGCTGAAAACGTTGCTCGGTCAACGCACGGTCGAGCAAGGTATGCCAGGCATGATGGTCATCGCCAACACTGACCGTCGCGCTATGGTCCAGGCACACCCAACCGGTGTCCCCCTGGGTCTCCGCCTGGGCCAGGGCCTGGTCGGCCAGTGTCAGCACAGCTTGCGGTGCGTCGCCATGGTTGAACGGTGCCAGGCCGATGTAAGCGACCGGCGTGACATCGCTGGCACCCGTGGCTTGCAGGCTAAGCAGGACGTTTTCCAGGTTTTGCGCCAGCTGCAACGCCTCTTCGCGAACCAGCCCCGGCGCCAGCACGGCAAACTCGCCGCCGCGGATCCGGGTGACCAGGTTGTGGGTTTCCGGGTACGGCTCGCACTGACGCAACAATTGCTCGCCCACCGCCTGCAGCAATTGGTCGGTGCGCTGGCCGCCCAGGCGCTGGTTGAGCCCGGCCAGGTCCTTGACCCGCAGAAGCAGCAAATAACCGGAGTTGGTCTCCTCCGGATTACTCACCCGGGCGTTGAGCTGCATCTCGAAATAGCGCCGGTTAGCCAAGCCGGTGAGGTTGTCCTGGTATGACTCGACCCGCAGCCTTTCACTGCGCTCGGCCTGCTCCTGAAACAGCGCCTTGAGCTTCTCCACCATCTGGTTCATCGCCTGCACCACACGACGTAACTCCGGGGTGCGCGGCAGTTCGGGCAAGCTCAAGAATTCCCGGCGGGCAATCGCATGGGACTGTTTGACCATGTAGTCCAAGGGCTTCAATTGTCGGCGCAGTAACAGGGCTCCCAGCACAGCGCTGACAGCGCCACACAGCAACAGCCAGCCAAGGCTGCCAAGCGCGCTTCGCCAGAGCTTGGCCAGGGCGAACATCGGATGGCTGACCACCTCGACCCGTGCCGCCTGCTCCCAGCCACGGTTGACCAGGGCGTCGCCACCCGCCGGCTCCAGGCCGATCAGGTTGACGAACCATTTGGGCACGCCATCGCTGTCGGGGGTACCGTTGCGTTCGACAATGACCTGGTCATTCTTCAGGTCCACCACGCGGATGCTGGCGTAGTAGCCGCTGTCGAAGATCGAGCTGACCAGCAACTCCACCATCGCCGGGTCATCAATGTTGGGGGTCAGCGACAGCGCCAATGCGGTCGCGGCGTCCTGCGCATGGGAGCGCAACTGGTTGACATATTGGGTGCGCGAGCTTTCCAGGCTCACCATGAAGCTGCCGCTGAAGGCGACCACCAAAAACAGACAGATAGCGATCAAAAGCTGTTTGAACAGAGACATCTGTACAGGTACTCCTAGTTGGCAGGCTCGGCTGGAAAGCCTTCCGCACGCATTTTTTTCAACACATCCTGCCAGCGTGACAAGCGTTTAGTGTCACCGACTTTTTTGTCGCCCTTGGCGCCCGGCAACCATAAGCCTTCAGCATTGAAGGAATAGACAGGCAGCAAGTCGGTACGCTGGCTTGCGGGCTGGATTTCATCGGTCAGGCTGTCGAGCACCAGCGGCATCGCGTCCGGCGTCGAGTAATAGGTCAAGACCATGTGGGCGCGATTCTGACGCAACGCCTTGACGTAGGTAATGCGCAATTTGTCGCTGGCGACGCCCAGATGACGCAAGCTGAAATACTTGGCGATTGCATAGTCTTCGCAATCCCCGGCGCCCTTCCACAGGGCTTCGATAGGGGTTTCCCAATAGTCCACCTGATGCCACAGGTCGATGTCTTCCACATAATGCATTTGCTTGTTGAAGAACAGGTTGACTACCTTAAGCTGCTCCTGCTCGCTGACTTGCTTCTGCGTCGCCAACAACCGTTGCCAGGCGTCAATGCGCTGTTGCCCTTCTCCCAACGGGCCGTACAGTGCCGTCGCTTTGCGGCTGATCTGGGAGAAATCCCAATCGGCATGCAACCCGCCAGGCAATAAGCCAGCCAGCAGCAGCACCGAAAAAAGCCAGCGCAGGACCCAAGGGGGAATAAAACGTACCGCCAAAGCGTTCAATCCGTAGAAGAAGACGGAGTAGCGTTGGATGGTGAAGGTTCGAATGGTAAAAAACAATGGCACGGTGCAATCACCGCAACAGCGCCCACTTTTCCATCGCGACCGTAAGACGCAGCAAGCAAGAAATGTGGGTCAAAAAGCAGCATTGTTGAGTCGCTTACAAGCCGAAACCTTGCCTGTTTGACAAGCTTGTGGACAAACTCTAGTGTGCATTGGATCCAATTAGCCACCTTACCCTGAAAAGGAGGATAGCGTAGTCGTGACGCAGAAGCCGAACCCTTTGAGCAGCATCCAGATCAGCGGGCCCATCCCCGCCCATCTCGCTCGCTCCGTGATTGAAGAAACATTGCGCAACGCCATCCTGGATGGCCGCTTGCCCTGCGGCACCGCCATGCGCCAACAGGAACTGGCCAGTTTGTTCGGCGTTAGCCGGATGCCGGTGCGCGAGGCACTGCGTCAACTGGAAGCCCAGTCACTGCTGCATGTGGTCACCCACAAAGGCGCGGTGGTGGCGCCGCTGATTGAAGACCATTCGGCAGAAACCTATGCGCTGCGCATCCTCCTGGAGTCCGAAGCGCTGCGCTTGTCGATTCCCCTGCTCACGCCCGATGACATTGCTCAGGCTGGCGCCTTCATTGATGCGCTGGAACGAGAAAGTGACTACACCGAAATCGGCCGCCTCAATCGCCTGTTTCACATGGCGCTATATGGCAAGGCAGGCAATCAGCGGCTGCTCAAGCTGGTTGAGCACGGCTTGAATGAAGAGGAGCGTTTCCTGCGCTTCAACCTCGAAGCCATGGGCCTGGGCAAGACATCCCAGGAAGACCACCGGGAACTGCTGGATTTGGTGGCGAAAAAGAAGATCGAGGAAAGCATCCTGACGTTGCGTAACCACCTCACCCGCGGCATGGAGGTGATTACGGGTTACCTCAGGAGTCTTGAGCAGAGCGACGATAAAACCTCGCTGTGAATACCTCAGGGAACTGAACCTCCCCCTTCGACCACATAGCGCTGCGAAGTCACTTGGGTCGGGGGAGCTCAGTGCATCACGGCGGAGAAGTTCTTGCCCGGCGAAACATCAGTTAAACATAACTACTCCAGCTTAATATTTAATACCCAAGGAAACTTCCCACACCCCATAGAACATACTAACTACAGCAACACATTTATTTGCAAACTCTTATAAAACTAAAAATCGCTGAACACTCAATCAGACTATTGTTTTTTATTACCCAAACTCCAAATCTCCCAAACCAATAGCGTGAACTCGTGCTCGGGCGTCACTGTGAGTGGCGTTCCTTTAAATAAAGCCTTGTGTTTTGTCACCGCGTGCGACTTTTTGAATAACGGCGCCAGCCTCAAGCATGGTTAGTCCGCTATCAAGGCATCCGCGCGCGTGAAAACCAATGTTTATTTGTCGCTGAAGCAAAACGCTTTTATCAGGGAAAAGATAACGACTTATAGGCATCGACCATGTTCCAACACTCACAGCTGCTTAAACGAAAGCAGCAGCAGTTGCACAGCCATCCATTATTCGTACAAATAAATACGCTGCAAAAGCTGCAGTTCTTTATGGAAAACCACGTGTTCGCCGTTTGGGACTTCATGACACTGACCAAGCGCCTGCAACATGACCTCACGGGTATGCGCCTGCCCTGGTTACCGCCAACGGACCCACAAGCGGCTCGCCTGATCAATGAAATCGTACTGGGCGAAGAGTCGGACGCGTACCCCGGCCACGGACATGGCAGCCACTTCGAGCTATACCTGGAGGCCATGCGTGAAGTCGGCGCGAATACGGCGACCATAGAGCGGTTCGTCAGCCTGCAACGTGACGGCAACGACGCAGAAACGGCCCTGCAAAAAATCGATATTCATCCTGTCGTGACCCGGTTCGTCAGAAGCACGCTGCAGGTTGCCCTGAACGCGCCGACTCACTGCGTAGCGGCAGCCTTTCTGCACGGCCGCGAGAGCGTCATCCCGACCATGTTCAAACGCATCCTGGAGAGCTGCGAGATAGCTCACCGCCAGGCACCGACCTTCTGCTACTACCTCAAGCGCCACATGGAAATCGACGCCGAAGAGCACGGCCCGGCGGCGGCGCAATTACTGCAACGCCTTATCCTCGCCGACCCGAGTCGCGAGCAGCAAGCCAACAGTAGCGCCCTCGGCGCTGTGGAAAGCCGCCTGGCCTTTTGGGACGGGTTGTACCTGCTTCTGTTGGAGGTGAGCGCATGAACCCTGCCGACTACCGCTCATTTGCCGACGACTGGGAGCGTCGCGCGACTATCCGCACGCGCCCGCGCCGCTTGCTGGAAAATGACCACAAGCTGATCTATCCCTTGAGCCGGCAACCCTTGGTGCTGAGCGCGACCTTTGTCGATCACTGCCCACAGCACCGGGATTTTGTCTTGTTGCAAACGTTCTACAAATTCATCAACGACGTGGTGATCTTTGAAACCGAGATCGTCGACAAGACCGCACGCAGCATTGCCAAGAATCGCTTTTCAGTGCCCTTCCCGCTCGCCTGTCGCTACGACGCCATGACCGTAGTGGTGGATGAGGATTACCACGCCCTCGTCGCCCTCGATTTCATGCAACAGACCGTCGAGATGACCGGCATCCCGGCCCTGGATCTGCCTGGGCAAATCGAGCTGAGCCGCGCCTTGCCTGCCGCGCTGGCGCTGGCTCCCGAGCACCTGCGGGATGCCGTGGAACTGATCGCGGTGGCCATCGCCGAGAACACGGTGACTCATGAAGTGGCGGCGTTTTCCAAGGACGACAGTGTCAAGCAATCCATCCGTGGATTGATGGCCGACCACTTGTGTGACGAGGGCCGTCATGCGGTTTTCTGGACGCGTCTGGTGCGTATTTATTGGCAATCTGCAAACGCTTTGGATCGCGACTGCATCGCCCAGATCCTGCCCGTGTTTCTCCAGCATTACTTGACCCACGACCTGCAGAAAATCTTCGACCTGCAATTGATCGAGCACCTGGATGTCAGCGACGGCACGCGCTCCGCGCTACGCGCTGAAGTGCAGGCGATGGGCTTTCCCATTACCCGCCAGCACCCACTGATGGGCAATATCATGGGGTTCCTGAATCACAGCGGCCTGCTGCAAACGCCGAGCGTGGTTCAGGCGTTGGATGCCTTTCTTCCGGTATCAGGAGGGCACCCATGAGGCACCTGAAGATTGGGCTGACGGGCTCCAGTGCGGCGTTGAATGAAATCAGCAAGACTCTGGAGCAATACGGTCATGGGTGGGTGCGACCACAGGATGTAACCCACGTCGACCTGTTGATTGATGACGGTAGCGAGGAGGTTCCGCCAGACCTGACTTGCACAGCCTTGATGAGCCTGCGCCTGGGTATGGGAGCGTTGACCGACTACGGGCTGCCGATCCTGCAGTTCAGGTGTTACGGCCGCTCACGGCGACTTGTGGCAACCCTGGACGTTGCCGGCGAAGCCTATGGGAATGGTCAACGATTGCGTCAACAGGCGGTCAGCGACCTGGTGGAATGGGTGGCCCAGCAAGTGAGTGGGTTCTCCCGGGACCCGGACCATTTCTCGCAGACGGCCGTCGCCTCCGATGATCCGGAACACGGCCTGCAAGCGCTCGCATCGCTGGCGTACCTGCATCGCTTTAATCTGACAGCTGATTTGGCGCTGCGGCAACACGCCCAGGTGCCAATGATCGAGCGACTGGAAAACAGTCTTCAAACCTTCTCCGAGCGGCCGGCGCTGAATATTGCAGGCAACGTGCTGAGTTATCGACAGTTGCATCGCAAGAGCCTGGCTATCCAGCAACGTCTTTGGCCTCTGCTTGGACGCCACGACACACCTCCGGTGATCGGTGTCTGCCTGGGCAAGTCTCCAGAGCTGTATGCCAGCATCCTCGCGGTGCTGGCCTGTGGCGCGGTGTACTTGCCCCTGGAGCCAGGCCACCCGCTGCAACGCCAGCAAGTCCTGCTGGAAGCCGCCGGCGTCGCGATGCTGCTGGATGACGGCAAGTCTCCACTGCGGGACGTTTTTTCTGCATTGGATGTGAGTAATCTCGACACCCCCGACAACCCGCCGCTAATGCGCCAGCGCCCATCCATGGACGCCCCCTGCATGGTGCTCTACACCTCGGGCACCACCGGCCAGCCCAAGGGCGTGCTGCTCAGCCAGCACAATCTGGCGCATTTCACCGCGTGGTTCGGTGGCCATGTACAACTGAGCGAACACAGCCGGGTTTTGCAGTTCTCGCCCTTGAGTTTTGACTCTTCGCTGATTGATATTTTCCCGAGCCTGATCGCGGGCGCCGAGTTGATCGTGCCCAGTGAGGACCAGCGACGCGACCCGCTGCAACTGGTGGAGTTGCTCCGCCAAGAGCGCATCACCCACGCCTTCCTGCCGCCGGCGCTGCTGAGCATCCTGCCGCTGGATCAACCCTTGGGTCTGGCCCATGTGATCACCGGCGGGGACGTATGCGAACCCTATGTCATCGAGCAGTTGTCCGGGCAGTGTCGCCTGCACAACTTCTACGGGCCCACCGAAGCCACCGTGCTGGCGACCCACCGCACGTTGCTGCCAGGCGACAGTAACCGCAACCTCGGCACCCCCATCGCCAACAGCCAGGTACTGATCCTCGATGGGCAACTGCAACCGGTGGATGAACAGGTGATGGGCGAGCTGTACATCGTCGGCCCTGGCGTCAGCTTGGGTTACCTCAACCAGCCGGCGCAGACCGCGGAACATTTCGTAGAGCTGGAATTGCCCGACGGCCAGACCTTAAGGGCCTACCGCAGCGGCGATCTGGCGAAATGGACGGAAAGCGGCATCGAACTGGGCGGGCGCCGAGATCAGCAAGTGAAGATCCGAGGCTTCCGGGTCGAACCGCAAGAGATCGAACATTGCCTGCGCAGCAGTCAGCTGTTTCGCCAAGTGGCGGTGGTGATTGATCGTGACCGGCGAATCCTGGCCTTTGTCGCTCAGCCCGAAACACCAGACGCCCTGGATGCACTGAAGCAGCATGCCCGACAAACACTGCCGGACTATCTGCGGCCGACCCTGTGCACGGAGCTTGCGCGCATGCCATGCACCCACAATGGAAAGGTCGACCGCCAGGCATTGCTTGCGCTAACGACGCAACCGCTGCCGGCCATCAATCACAGCGAATCGTACACTCCGATGCAAGTGCAGTTGCTCAACCTGTGGAGCGAGTTGCTCGGCGTGCCAGTCACGCAGCTGTCGACGGACGACAGCTTCTTCAATCTTGGCGGCCATTCCATCCTCCTGTCGACGATGCTGCTGCGTATCCGCGAGCAATTCGGGCGCAGCCTCTCCCTTAGCCGTTTTTTTGAGACTCCCACCGTCCGCACCCTCGCCACGCTGATGGGTGACGATGCACCACCCGAAGCACCGACCGGCCAGGCAACCCGGGATGCGCTGCGTGAGCTGCATTGGCAGACACTGCCAGCGGACCGGGCGGGCGAACGTCGTAAAGTGATCGTGACCGGGGCCAACAGTTTTCTCGGGGTGCATATCGTCGAGGCGTTACTGGCCGAGGGCGCACTTGAAGTGGCGTGCCTGGTGCGCGAGCACCCCGGACATTCAGCGACCGAGAGGTTTGCCGAGGCGCTGCGCGAGTACCGCCTGGAACACCTGGACCTGAGCCGGGTGCGGGTGTATGCCGCCGACATCAGTCAGCCGCGCCTTGGCTTGGCCAGCGAGGCGTATGAGTACCTCGCCGGGGCGTTCGGCGTGTTGGTGCACAACGCCGCCCACGTCAATCACGTGATGGACTACGCCACGCTGGCCAAGGACAACGTCGAACCGGTGCTGGAATGCCTGCGCCTGTGTGAAACCCGGTGCAAGAAGGTCTTCAATTTTATCTCGACGTTGTCGGCGGCCAGTAGCATCGACGCCCAAGGCCAGGTGCTCGAGACGCTCGCCGCCAGCACCCCGCCGCTCTACATACAGAATGGCTACAACCTGTCCAAATGGGTCGCGGAACGCTTGCTGGGGCGCGCTGCCGAGCAAGGTGCCTGGGTCAATATCCATCGCCCCGGGAACATCAGTTTCAACAGCCGCAGCGGTGTCTGCGAGCCACAGAAAAATCGCCTGATGTTGATGCTCAAAGGCTCACTCCAACTGGGCCTGATGCCTCGCCTCAAGCTGAATTTTGACCTGATGCCCGTAGATTTTCTTGCCCGGTTTGTTGCGTTCCACAGTGGCCGCTGTGGTGATGGAGGGACCGTGTTCAACCTGCACAACCCGCAGCCCTTGAGCTGGGAATCCTACGTCGACGCCTTTCGCCAGGCAGGCCATGCATTCGAACTGGTGAGCGTCGCCCACTGGCAACGTCACCTGCACACGGTGGACAGTCGCAATGCGCTGTTCGGCGTACTGGGTTTCTACCTCAATGGTATGGGCGAGGATATCGGCGATACATCAATGATCCGGCATGACAACGCACGACGTGGCGTCGAGCAGATGGGCACGCACTACCCCGAAAAAAATCCGGCGCTGTTACGCATGGGCTGCGAGTACCTCAAGCGCATCGGCTTCCTGCCATCAAGCTCTCAACTGGAGGAAACCCTATGAAACCCGATACGTTGATTCGCAACCCTTGCGGCAAGCCTGTGGTGTCTTCAGTGACGGTTGCCTGTGATGCCGCCCGTGCGTGGGCGGTAGTCGGTGACTTTGCTGGCTTTGATAGATTTATCCCGGCCTTGTCCCACATCGAAATGACCGGTGCAGGCACGGGATCGCTGCGCAAGAAATGCTTCCACGATGGAAATCTGGTGGTGGAACAACTCATCAGCCGTGATGAGCAGGCCATGCAGATGACCTGGACAACGATTTACAACACTTTGGGCGTGGCACGGCTGTGGGCAGCCATGGACGTCGAACCACTGGAAGCGGGCTGTTCACGGGTGACCTGGACGATCATCGCCGAGCCGGTTGAACCGGGTGTGGAAGGGTTTGCGCCGTTTGTACAGGCATTCGCCGACAGCGCGCTGGAGAATGTGCGAGCGATGTTTGGCTAAACCTGTAGAAGCGAGCTTGCTCGCGAAAAACGAATAGGCGAAACGGGCTATCTGGTAGCGCTGCGTTAGCGTTGACGTTCTTCGCGAGCAAGCTCGCTCCTACAGGTTAATCATCAGATTTTGAAACTGTCGACCAACTGCTTCAGCCGGTTGGCCTGTTGAGACAACGCGTCGCAATCCTTCAAGGTTTCGTTGAGGTTGGCCACGCCTTGCTGATTCAGCAGGTTGATCTGGTTGATATCGACATTGAGAGTTTCCACCACGGCGGTCTGCTCCTCGGTGGCGGCTGCTACCGACTGGTTCATTCCGTCGATCTCGACGATCCGCTGAGTCACGCTGACCAGGCGCTCACCGGCCTGGTTGGCGACCTCGACGCTTTCTTCGCTGGAGGTCTGGCTGGCGTTCATCGTGGTCACGGCCTCACGCGAGCCAATCTGCAGCGAGGTGATCATTTTGTGGATCTCCTCCGCCGACTCCTGGGTGCGGTGCGCCAGGTTGCGGACTTCATCTGCCACCACGGCAAACCCACGCCCAGCTTCACCGGCGCGCGCAGCCTCAATCGCAGCGTTGAGGGCCAGCAAGTTGGTTTGCTGGGAGATGCCTTTGATCACATCCAGGATGTGGCCGATGTTGTCGGTGCTGGCGTTCAGGGTTTCAATCTGAGTGCAGGACAGACTGATTTTTTGCGAAAGCTCCGACATCGCCAGGATGGTTTTCTCCACGACCTTGCGCCCGTCATCAGCCTGCTCGCTGGCACCGCTGGCATGTTGCGAAGCATCAGCGGCGTTGCGCGCGATTTCCTGAGTGGCAGCCCCCAGTTCGTTGATTGCCGCGGCCACGCTGTTGGTGCGGGCGCTTTGCTCGTCGGAGCCGACGATCGATGCGTTGGACGAGGCCATTACGCGCTGGGACAGGTCGTGTACCTGACGGGTGGCCGAGGAAACTTCGGAGATTGACGCGTGAATACGCTCGACGAATTGGTTGAAGGCACTGCCCAAGTCACCGAACTCGTCCTTGCTTTCCACGGTCAGGCGACGGGTCAAGTCACCCTCGCCCTGGGCAATGTCCTGCATGGCGCGACCCATGGTGGTCAGCGGGCGCATCAAGACCTGAATCAGCAGGCTCAGGAACACCGCGATAGCAGCCACTGCAATGAACATGGCGATCAATGCCGAGGTGCGGAACTTGCCCAGCGGTGCGTAGGCTTTGTCTTTGTCGATCGACAGGCCGATGTACCAGTCGGCATTCGGCAACCCGCTGATGGGGGTGAAGGACAGGATCCGTTCCTGGCCATTGAGGACCACTTCCTGGCTGACCTTATCGATGCGTACGTTGGTGCCCGGGTAGATGTCCTTGAGGTTTTTCATCACCTGGTCCTGGTCCGGGCTGACGATCACCTGGCCGTCACCGCTGACCAGGAAGGCATGGCCGATGCCGCCGAAATCCACCGAATTGATGATCTTCACCAGGGTTTGCAGGCTCAGGTCACCGCCAACCACGCCTAGCAGTTCACCATTCTTTTTCACCGGCATCGCGATGGTCACGATCAGCCCACCTACCGCTGCCATATAGGGCGGCGTGAGCATCGTCTTGTCGGCGGCCACCGCTTGTTTGTACCAGGGACGCTGACGCGGGTCGTAGTCATCCGGCATTTTGGCGTCGGGCCGTTGGGTGAACACGCCGTTGGTTGAACCGACGTAGGTGAACTGGAAGTTGGAGGTGAATGCCGACTGGTCGACCAACCCCGGAAGATCGGCAGCGCTGCCCTGGTGGGCCACGTTTTGCGCCAGGCTTTCCAACACCAGTACCCGGCCGCTGAGCCAGTTCTGCACACTGCTGGCGGTCAGCTCACCGGATTGCTGGATGGACGATTCCAGGTTTTGCCGGATGGTGTTGCGCTGCAGGTAGTCGTTGTAGAACGTGAATAACGCGAAGGCCAGAACCACTACGCCTGACGCGGCCAACAGAATTTTATGACTGAACTTGAGATTCATTTCATTGACTTCTTTTTGCCAAAAGGGGGTGAGCGTGCCGGATGCAACATTCCATGTAACGGGATAGGCAGACTCTGCGACTGCTCTATTTCGGTGCACGCATGGCTCGTCAGGCTGTCGGCCAAGTCAGGATAAATCTTAGGAATTTGTGAGAAGCATCTGCTTTTAGCGTCAGAAGCCGACCAGCGGTAGGCCCCTGACGTGAGAGTTGCAAAATTTTTCAGCCTTGTCGACAATGCGACTAATTATCATTTGTGACGCTTTGCCAGGCCGCGTGAATGCCCTCTTCCGAGTACGCAGTACAGACGCTTTACAGCAACCATCATGGCTGGCTGAACACGTGGCTGCGCAGTCGCCTGGGTAATGCAGCAGATGCGGCGGACTTGGCCCAGGACACCTTTGTGCGCCTGCTGCAAAAAACCGAACGCTTCGAGCTCAAAGCTCCTCGGGCCTTCCTGCGCACCATCGCGCGGGGCCTGGTGATCGATCATTGGCGCCGCGAAGAAATCGAGCGTGCGTATCTGGAGTCCATCGCGCATTTGCCCGACGCCTTGGCACCGAGTGCTGAAGAGCGTGCGCTGATTCTGGAATTGCTGGAGTCCGTCGCCCGGCTTCTGGACGGACTCAAGCCCAAGGTGCGCAAGGCGTTTCTACTGGCTCAGTGCGACGGGCTGACATACAAGCAGATTGCGCAGCAGATGGGCGTGTCGTTGCGCTCGGTGGAGCGGTATGTCGCCGAGGCCCTGTATCACTGTTATGTGCTGCGGTATGAGGCATGACCTCGATGGATAACACGGCGCGCTCCGGGCCCGACCCGCAGGTGGTCAAGCAGGCCATCAGCTGGATGCTGCGCTTGCGTAACAATCGCGCGAATGTCCGCCTGAAGGCGCAGTGCGAGCACTGGCGTGAGGCTCATCATGAGCACGAGCTGGCCTGGCAACGCGTGCAGGCGCTGCAGCATGAATTGAGCAGCCAATTGGCGGCGATCCCCGGAGCCCATGTGGCGCTGGAGAACAGTGCCCAGCGCCTTGGTCGTCGGCAAGCGTTGAAGGTGTTGTCCGGTGTTCTGTTGATGGGTTCGGCGGCCTGGCTCAGTCGAGACCTCACCGGCTGGCAGCGCTGGACCTCGGACCTGGCTACCACCACCGGCGAGCGTCGTAGCGTGCAACTACCGGATGGCACACGTCTGCAGCTCAATACCGACAGCGCAGTAGACCTGGACTTCAACCCGCAGCAGCGCCTGATCACGTTGGTACGCGGGGAAATCCTGGTGACCTGTGGCGCTGCGGCGACCACACCGCTGCTGGTTCGCACCCGCCATGGCTTGTTCGAAGGCATAGACGGGCGGTTTGTGGTGCGCCAGGACAGCAATTGCACACGCTTGAGCGTCGCGTCAGGCAACGTGGCGATTCATTCACCGCATACCGCCGACGGCCTATTCACTCAAGTGCATGCAGGAGAAAGCTACCTGGTGCGTCAGAACGAGGCCGTTTTCGCGCCGCCTTCGGATATGGATACCGGGGCCTGGGCGGATGGTTTGATCGTCACCCGCAACATGCGTCTTGCCGATTTTCTGGCGGAGGTGGCGCGCTATCGCCAAGGTTATCTGGGCTGTTCAAGTGATATCGCAGACTTGCGCTTGTCGGGTGTTTTTCGCCTGGAAGACACTAAGAAGCTGTTGGCAATCCTTCCGCAGACGCTGCCCGTGCGTCTGCGCTATCGCACACGCTGGTGGGTGAGCCTGGAACGTCAGGCCTGATTATTTTTGTCGCGCCTGATTTATTTTTGGCGGCTTTTTTCCGTGAGTCCGGCTTAGACAGTAAGCAATTCAATCTGCCTTCAGCGACCTCTACGGATCTCGATAATGACTGTGCGTTTTTTCAGTAACTCACCCTCTTCCTACCCTTTGCTCGGTAAAGCCGTACGTGCAGCGTTGCTGTCGACCACGATAGGCATCGGCTTGCTGCCGGTTGCCGGTGTCGCGGCTAATAGCGGAGTCGAGCGTATCAGCCAGCGCTATGACATCCCTGCAGGCGCGCTGAGCGATGTCCTCAATCAGTTTGCCCGTCAGGCAGGCATCACCCTTTCCAGCACGCCTGTGCAGACTCAGGGCCGCCAGTCTCCCGGACTGCACGGGGAGTACTCTGCCGAACAGGGTTTGAACCAGTTGCTCAACGGGTCAGGATTACAGGCGCAGGCCCAGGACGACGTGAGCTTCGTGTTGCAGGCCCGGCCCGAGAGCGAGGCGCTGACTTTGCCGACCACTGACGTCAAAGGCTTCGCTCTGGGTAATGCCTTGGGCAGCATGGAGGGCTACAACGCAACTCACAGCCAGATCGCCACCAAGACCAGTACCGCGTTGCTGGAAACGTCCCAGACGGTCTCAGTAGTGACCCGCGAGCAGATGGACGACCAAGGCTCGCAAACTGTTGCCCAGGCCATGCGTTACACCCCTGGCGTGCTGACCAACCCATATGGCGCGACTCACCGCTATGACTATGTGGCGATGCGTGGCTTCAACGACGGTTCGGTGGATAACATCTACCTCGACGGTTTGAAATCCATGGGTGACAGCGGCACCTACAGCACCATGCAGGTGGATCCGTATTTCCTTGAGCGCGTGGACATTCTCAAAGGCCCGTCATCGGTACTCTACGGACGCAGCTCGCCGGGTGGGCTGGTGGCGTTGACCAGCAAGAAGCCGTTGTTTGAGCCCTACCATCAGGTACAGGCCACGGTGGGTTCCCAAGGCCAGCGAGGCATGGGGTTCGACTTCAGCGGCCCGGTGGATGACGACAAGCGTATTGCCTATCGACTGACCGGGCTTGCGGACAAGTCCGACACACAATTCGATCATGCCAAGGAAAAACGCTACGCACTGGCACCCACCTTGAGCATCGACTTTACCGATGACACGTCCCTCACACTTCAGGCTTATCTGCAGCATGATCCCGACGGTGGCTACCACGGCGGTATGCCGGCAGATGGCGCGTTGCATCAGCGCAATGGCCAGCGGATCTCCAATCACTTCTTCGAGGGTGAGCCGGACATTGATGGGTACAAGCGGGATCAACAGTCGTTCGGCTACCAATTTGAGCATCGCTTCAATGATGTTTTCACCGCGCGGCAGAACTTTCGGTATCTGGATTCCAAGGTCCGGCTGGACCAGGTGTATGCCTATGGCTGGACCACGCCCACCAGTAATGAGCTGAATCGCTACTATTCAGGCGGTGACGAAAAGCTGCATGCGTTCATCATCGACAACATGCTGCAGGCTGAATTTTTTACCGGTGCGACGAAGCACACGGTGTTGATGGGAGCAGACTATCAACGGCGCAAAACCGTTGTGGACTGGAGCAGCGGCTCTCTTGCGCCGATCAACGCGTTTAATCCAGTGTATGGCAACTCCGAGATCAGCTATTACAGTCCAACCAGTTATCTGCGTCGGCTTGAGCAGACTGGTGTTTACCTGCAGGACCTGATTGAGATGGACAAGTGGCGGTTCTCCCTTGGGCTGCGTCAGGACTGGGTTGAGACCTCCGATGAAAACCGCATTGCTGAAGCGGGACGGCCGCTGGGCACGGAGATCAGTGATAAACGTACCAAGCTGACTGGGCGTGCAGGAGCGCTTTACCTGTTTGATAACGGTCTCGCGCCCTACGTCAGCTATTCCGAGTCCTTCAATCCGAATTCCTATTCGGACAGTGCCGGCAATCCCCTGGCGCCAACCGACGGTACTCAATGGGAAGTCGGCTTGAAATATCAGCCGCCGGGTACCGACAACCTGTTCACCGCTTCGCTGTTCCGTATCGATCAGGAAAACCTGGCGACCAAACTGCCACAGGAAAACTTCTATCGCGCGGTAGGAGCTGTGCGCTCCCAGGGCTTGGAGTTGGAGGCGCATATGCAGCTGACTGACAATCTTAAGTTGCTGGGCAGCTATACCTTCACTGACATCGAATATTCAAAGTCCATGGTCAGCACGTTGAGTACGGCGGACAACGTGATCGAGAACAAGGGAAATTCGCCGACCCAGGCGCCGCGTCATATGGCCTCGGTGTGGGCCGACTACAAATTCGACAGCGGCGCGCTGGATGGCCTGCGACTCGGCGGTGGCGTTCGGTATGTCGGCTACAGCTGGGCGGATGCGGAGAACACCATGAAGGTGCCCGCCTACACGCTGTTTGATGCCTCGATGGGTTATGACCTTGGCAAGGTGGGCTTGAAGGGTGTGGATGTGCGCCTGAATGCCAACAACCTGACGAACGAGTCTTACGTAGCGTCGTGTGCCAGCCTGAACTTCTGCTACTTGGGTGAAGAGCGCAACGTCAGTGCGACGGTGAGCTACCAGTTCTAATTTCTCTCGATTCATCCAAAGCCAGTTCCTGATTCCAGGCGCTGGCTTTGTCGTCTTTGCAGGAAAACTTTATGCGTGCATTGCTGGTTTTATTTCATCGCTACATCGGGTTGGCGACGGCGTTGTTTCTGATGATGGCGGGGATTACGGGAAGCCTGCTGGCGTTCAACCACGAGCTGGATGAATGGCTCAATCCAGGGTTCTATGCAGCAACGGCCAAGGGCCGTGCATTGCCGCCAGGTGAACTGGTGGATACGTTGCAGGGGCAGCATCCCAAGCTGCAAGTCTGGTACATGGAGTATCCACAAGAGAGCGGCGATACGGCTATGTTGGCGGCAGTTGCCAGAAACGATCCGGCGACGGGCAAACCCTTTGATGAACCTAACCAGGTTTTCTATCTCGATCCGGTCAGTGGGGAAGAAATGGGGCGGCGCTTTTGGGGCGCGTGCTGCTTTCAGCGTGAAAATCTCATCCCGTTCATTCTGGAGTTTCACTACAACCTGACACTGCCGGGTAATTGGGGTTTGTGGCTGATGGGGTTGGTGGCGATTGCGTGGGTGTTCGATTGTTTTATCGCGCTGTGGCTGACCCTGCCGAGAGGCAAACCTTTCTGGAAGAAGTGGTCCACGGCTTGGAAGATCAAGGGCGGTCATGCTTACCGGTTGAACTTCGATCTGCATCGGGCAGGTGGGTTGTGGCTTTGGCTGTTGTTGTTGCCGATTGCAGTCAGCAGCGTGGCGATGAATTTGCCGAGTCAGGTGTTCAAGCCTGCGGTGTCGCTGTTCTCACCGGTCGAGGCCAGCGTCTATGAGGCCCGTGGCAGGTTACCGGCCGAACAATTGGGCGTGACCCAACTGAGTTATCAACAGGCCTATGAGCGGGCGCTGGAGGAAGGCAAGCGGCTGGGGCTGACGGCGACGATTGGAGAGCTGTATTACAGCTTTGAGTACAACTTTTATGGGGCTGGTTTTGGGCGACATGATACGGAGGCCCATGGGAAATCCTGGCTGTTTTTCCATGGGACGGATGGGCATTTATTAGGAAAGGAAATAGCAGGGCAAGGCACGTTGGGAGAGCGCTTTTATAGGCTGCAACTACCGATCCATGGGGGCAGGATCATCGGGCTGACGGGGCAGGTGTTGATTGCGCTACTGGGGGTTGTGATCGCGATGTTGTCTGCTACCGGGATCTACATCTGGTGGCGTAAGCTATTGGCCAGACGAAGCGGTAAGGCACGTAAGGGGTGAGCAGGTATGGTTTGTAGTTTACGTGGCCCCTAAACGACAAAACCCCTGTCTGCGTTAGTAGACAGGGGTTTCGGAATTCAATCTTGACGATGACCTACTCTCACATGGGGAAACCCCACACTACCATCGGCGATGCATCGTTTCACTGCTGAGTTCGGGATGGGATCAGGTGGTTCCAATGCTCTATGGTCGTCAAGAAATTCGGGTACTGAGTCGTGACCAG
>NZ_JAAAFU010000007.1:0-101143 GCF_019352905.1 Pseudomonas sp. Xaverov 83
GGGGCGTTTGCCAAAAGTGACCCGCTGTAAGAGCGGAACCATAAGTCGCCGTTACCTAAATAACGGATATTCACACGATCCAAAAATCAGACCCCACACAACGAGCGTAACAAAGCCGTATCCAAATGCCGCTCTACCAAATCCGCCAACCGCTCAATATCCCGCTCCCGCAACCCGTGATAATCCACCTCTTGCACATCTTCCAACCCGGCCCAACGCAACAAAGCACTACAGGCCGCCGGAGCCTCAAACACCCCATGCAAATAGGTCCCAAGAACCTGCCCATCCTCACTCTGAGCCCCATCCCGACGCCCATCGTCCAACTGCACCGCAGCCCGCACCAAACCAGCGCCACTGGTTACGCCCGCGTGGATCTCATACCCACTCACCTCGGCATCCTCCAGCAACAACCGCCCCCGCACGTTACGCAGTTGCTTCTCCTCCTCCAGGGTCGTACTGAACGCCAACAACCCCAACCCCACACTCGAACCGCAAGGCCCTTCCAGCCCCAGCGGGTCATGCACCTGCTCCCCGAGCATCTGCAACCCACCACAAATCCCCAACACCTTCCCGCCATAACGCAGATGCCGAGCCACCGCCGTGTCCCACCCGTTGGCCCGCAAATACGCCAAATCACTGCGCACACTCTTCGAGCCCGGCAAAATAATCAGGTCCGCCGCAGGAATCGCCTGCCCCGGCCCCACAAACTGCAAATCCACCTGCGGATGCAACCGCAACGGATCAAAATCCGTGTGATTACTGATCCGCGGCAATACCGGCACCACCACCTTGAGCACTTGCGCCGCCTTGTCGATCTGGCGCTGGTCGATACCGTCCTCAGCCTCCAGATGCAGATCCATCACATACGGCAACACCCCCACCACCGGTTTGCCTGTACGCGCTTCCAGCCAATCCAACCCCGGCTGCAATAGCGCGATATCGCCGCGAAAGCGATTGATGATGAAACCTTTGACCCGCGCCTGTTCGGTGGGTGACAACAATTCCAGAGTGCCCACAAGGTGCGCAAACACCCCGCCGCGATTGATGTCGGCAATCAGCAGCACCGGGCAGTCCACCGCTTCGGCAAAGCCCATGTTGGCAATGTCGTTCGCCCGCAGATTGATCTCGGCCGGCGAACCCGCGCCCTCGACCATCACCACCGGGTAAGCCGCACTCAACCGCGCATGAGAGGCCAGCACCGCTTGCATCGCGATGGCTTTGTAATCGTGATAAGCCACGGCATTCATGGTGGTCACGGCGCGCCCGTGGATGATCACTTGGGAGCCCGTGTCGCTGTTGGGTTTGAGCAGCACCGGGTTCATGTCGGTGTGGGGCGCCAGGTTCGCCGCCTGGGCCTGCACCGCCTGCGCTCGGCCGATTTCGCCGCCTTCGGCAGTCACGGCGCTGTTGAGTGCCATGTTCTGCGGTTTGAAGGGCACCACCGGTATGCCCTGGCGCACCAACCAGCGACACAGCGCGGTCACCAACGTGCTTTTGCCCGCGTCGGATGTGGTGCCCTGCACCATCAAGGTACTCATGAGGCTTCCCTGTAGGCGCTCAGCGCCTGTTCCAGCCGTAACCAGTCGGCCTCGGTATCCGGCAGGCCGAAACGCAAGCTGCTGTTGTCGACAAACAGGCGCAACAGAATGCCGCGCTGGGCCATGAATTCATGCAGCTGCTCTGCTCGGTCCGTGATCATCCACTGAAACAACCCGCAGCCGCCCTGAGGCCGCAAGCCATGGCGTTCAAGTACGTCAAACAGACGCTGGCTGGCCGACTCGCAACGCAGCCGCTGTTGCGCATGGCCGACGGTATCGCGCAGACACACTTGCCCAAGCACCCGCGTCGGCCCGCTGACGGCCCACGGCCCCACCTGTTCGGCGAGCAGCTTGAGCAGATTGCGCTCGGCCAGCACAAACCCCAGCCGCACGCCGGCCAGACCGAAGAACTTGCCGAACGAGCGCAGCACGATCAGGCCGACTTGGTGGGCCTGGCTTGCCAGGCTCAACTGCGGGGTGATGTCCATAAAGGCTTCATCCACCACCAGCCAACCACCGCGCTGGGCCAAGCGTGCATGCCAGTCCAGCAGGCGTTGCGGCGTCAGGCTCAGGCCAGTGGGGTTGTTGGGGTTGACCACCACCAGCACGTCGAGGCTCTCGAGGAAGAAGTCGACTTCCTGCTCCAGTACTTCGCGCACGATGTACCCGGCGCGACGCCAGGCTTCGGCGTGTTCGGCGTAACACGGCGACAGCACACCGACCTTGCCCGTCCGGCGCAGTCGCGGCAATAACTGGATCGCGGCCTGGGAGCCGGCCACGGGCAGTACGTGGGTCGCGCCGTAATATTCGCAGGCGGCCTGTTCCAGGCCGTCATCGGTTTCAGGCAGGCGCGCCCAGGCCCGCAGCGGGATTTCCGGAATCGGAAACGGCCATGGCGCCAGGCCACTGGACAGGTCCAGCCAATCGGCCTCTGCAATGCCGTATTGCAACGCCGCCTTGCGCAAGCGGCCACCGTGCTCAAGCATAAAACTCAGCCCCCACACACAGAATCAGCAACCACAGCCACACGCCGCGCTGCACCAGTTGCCAGCCGCGCTCGATGGAATCCGCATCCGCGGCCGGACCTTCGCCCAGTTGCGGGCGCTGATGCAGCTCGCCGTGATAAATCGCTGCGCCACCCAGCTCCACCCCAAGGGCGCCAGCCCCCGCCGCCATCACCGGGCCGGCATTGGGGCTGTCCCAGGTCGGGCCCTGAGTGCGCCAGCATTTGAGGGCCAGGCGGGTTTTGCCCAGCAGCGCGTAGGTCAACGCCACCAGGCGCGCCGGAATGTAGTTGAGCACGTCATCGATCTTTGCTGCGGCCCAGCCGAAACGCTCAAAGCGTTCATTGCGATAGCCCCACATGGCATCCAGGGTGTTGCTCAGGCGATAGAGCACCACGCCGGGCACGCCTGCGACCACAAACCAGAACAAGGCGGCAAATACCGCGTCGCTGCCGTTTTCCAGCACCGATTCGGTGGCTGCACGGGCGACTTCGGTGCGATCCAGCTCGCTGGTCTGGCGGCTCACCAGATAGCTGACACGCTTGCGGGCCTCGCCCAGGTCATCACTGCGTAACGCTTGCGCCACCGGCAGCACGTGTTCGCCGAGGCTGCGCATGCCGAGGGCGCAATACAGCGCGAGGATTTCCAGGACCCAACCGATGTAAGGCGCCCACGAGAGGGCCGTGGCCAACAGGGTCAGCGGCACCACCGCGATCACCCATGCCGTGACGCCATGGCTGCGCCAGCCACGGCCGCCGGAGTTGAAACGCTGCTCGATACGCCCGGCAAAATTACCGAACGCCACCAGCGGATGCCAGCGCCTGGGCTCGCCCAGCAGCGCATCCAGCGCCACCGCAGCGACACTCAGCAAGGCCACACTCATTGACTCACTCCCCAAACATTCTCATACAACATGTCACTCAGTGGCCGTGGTTCGGTCCAGCCTTCGAGCTGCAACATCGGTGCCGGGTAGAACTCGGTCACCGGGCCCAGGCACAACACGGCCAGCGGCTTGGCGCCGGGCGGCAGGCCCAGCAGGTCGGCCAGGGCCTGGGGCTCGAACAGCGAGACCCAGCCCATGCCCAGCCCTTCGACGCGGGCTGCCAGCCATAGATTCTGGATAGCACAGGACAACGATGCCATGTCCATTTCCGGCAAGGTACGGCGCCCGAAGATATGCCGTTCGCGATCGTCCATCAATGCCGCCACCAGTACTTCGGCGCAGTCGTTGATGCCTTCGACCTTGAGCTTCATGAACTGGTCGGAGCGCTCGCCAAGGGCCTCGGCGGTGCGTACCCGTTCTTCTTCCACTAACTGCTGGATCTGGCCGCGCAGGTTGCGGTCGCTGATGCGGATAAACCGCCAGGGCTGCATCAACCCGACGCTCGGCGCCTGGTGGGCGGCTTGCAGCAGGCGGTGGAGCAATTCAGGCGCGACGGTGCCACCGCTGAAGTGGCGCATGTCACGGCGTTCGGCGATGGCGCGGTAGACGGCTTCGCGGTCGGCTTCCGGAAAGGCGTTGTCCGTCATGGCCTCATCGCGGGCAAGCCCGCTCCCACCGTAGATTGCGTTTCAACTCGGTCAAGTGTGGGAGCTGGCTTGCCTGCGATGGCGGTCTCAAGACCTGGCGCAAACAGCGCAGCCACCGCCGTCGGGTTGGACGGGAAGTAAAAGTGCACGTAGGAAGCCGTCATCCGGCCCTGACGATAAACCGCCTCGGCGCCACGCCCACCATTCGGGCTCAGGCCCCGGGCAATCGGCTGCCACTCGGTGCTGGTCAACGAATGATGGTAGGTATGGCCGCGCAACAGGCCTTCTGGCAGTTCGACGTTTTGCAGGGCCAGTGCCGCCAGGCGCTTTTGCATCACGGCATCGCCCTGGAGCAGGCCGACCAGTTCGGCACGGGTGCCGTCGACATCGGTGAGCGAGTCCAGCAGATAGAGCATGCCGCCGCATTCGGCCAGCAGCGGTTTGCCAGCAGCGTGATGGGCGCGGATGGCGTCCAGCATCGCGGTATTTTCCGACAGCGCCTGGTGATGCAGTTCCGGGTAACCGCCGGGCAGGTAGAGGCTGTCAGCTTCGGGCAATGCGCGGTCACGAATCGGCGAGAAGAAGCACAGTTCGGCGCCCATCGCCCGCAGCAGGTCGAGGCTGGCGCCATAGGTAAAGGCGAAGGCTTCGTCACGGGCCACGGCGATGCGTACGCCGGCCAGTAACGGCTCAGTCTCGATCACCTCGGGTGCGGCGAACTCCACCGGCGGTGGCAGCGCTACCTCACAGCTGCTGCCCAAGGCTTGGGCGGCGGCGTCGAGGCGCAAGTCGAGGTCGTTCAGTTCACTGGCCTGCACCAGGCCGAGGTGGCGGCTGGGCAACTCGATGCCGGTTTCCCGGGACAGTGCCCCGTACCAGCGCAGGCCTTCGGTGAGGCTGCCTTCAAGCAGTTGCGCATGGCGCAGCGTGCCGACACGGTTGGCCAGCACACCGGCAAACGGCAGGTCCGGCTGGTAACGCGCCAGGCCCAATGCCAGGGCGCCGAAGGTCTGGGCCATGGCCGTGCCGTCGATCACCGCCAGTACCGGCACACCAAAGTGCCGCGCCAGGTCGGCGCTGGAGGGCGTGCCGTCGAACAGGCCCATCACGCCTTCGATCAGGATCAGGTCGGCTTCCCCCGCCGCTTCCCACAGCAACCGGCGACTTTCCTGCTCGCCCACCATCCACATGTCTAATTGATAGACCGGCGCACCACTGGCGCGCTCGTGGATCATCGGGTCCAGAAAGTCCGGGCCGCATTTGAACACCCGCACCTTACGCCCCAGGTTGCGGTGCAAACGGGCGAGCGCGGCGGTGACGGTGGTTTTGCCCTGGCCGGACGCCGGTGCGGCGATCAGGACAGCAGGACAGTGACGGGGCTGATTCAAAGTTCGATGCCTTTCTGCGCCTTGATACCGGCCTGGAAGGCGTGCTTGAGCATGCCCATTTCCGTCACGGTGTCGGCCATTTCGATCAATTCGGGTTTGGCGCCACGGCCGGTGACCAGCACGTGTTGCATCGGCGGGCGGGCCTGCAGGTCGCTGAGTACCTGGTCCAGGTCGAGGTAGCCGTGCTTGAGGGCGATGTTCAGCTCGTCCAGCACCACCAGGCCGATGGCCGGGTTCTGCAGCATTTCTCGGGAGACCGCCCAGGCGGCTTCGGCGGCCACGATGTCGCGCGCACGGTCCTGGGTTTCCCAGGTAAAACCTTCGCCCATTACGTGGAAGCGCACCTGCTCGGGGAAACGGCGGAAGAACAGTTCTTCGCCGGTGCTGTTGCGGCCCTTGATGAACTGCACCACACCGCACTGCATGCCGTGGCCCATGGCTCGCGCGAGCATGCCAAAGGCAGAGCTGCTCTTGCCTTTGCCGTTGCCGGTGAGCACCAGCAGCAATCCGCACTCGTTCGGTGAATTGGCAATGCGCTCGTCAATCACGGCTTTTTTGCGCAGCATGCGCGCCAGGTGGCGTTCGTCACGATCGGGGGATTCAGTCATGGCAGCTCTCCGTTGGGGCTGGACAAAAACGGCGGGCAGGAAAAAGACACATACAGACAGCCAAGCATCGCCCACCGTGATGCTGTTGGATGGATCAGGCCGGTCTCCGGGCTCATGAGTGGCATCGGATGCCGAGGGTGCGCCTTCCCATATCGCGGGCGATACAGTGGCTTAAGGCACCGTCTTGACTCATTTACCGTTGCGGGGGCAGCGCCGGGATCGTGGCGGCACTGTAGAAAAATGCGCTCACTCACCGGCTTCCCTGTTTCACTCAGTCGGCGCGTACGCCACAGAGCACCTGAAACAAGCCGCGAAGGTTAGTGGGTTGGGGGTGGAGCGTCAATTAAAGCCGGACATGCGCGTGAACCATCGGGCCGCTGCGCTCCTCTACCACTACAGGTATTAAGGAGAAAACCATGCACAAGACCCGACTTGCCCTACTGATCATGGTCGCCGGCACCCTCGCCGCCTGTGGTGAAAGCTCGACCCTTCAGGTGTCCGACGGCACCGGGCCCTCGCCCAAACTGCCGGAGCCGAATAAAACCCTGATCCCCACGGTGAACATCGCCCCGGCCATCGGCTGGCCCGAAGGCGTCAAGCCTACCCCGGCGGCAGGCACCCAAGTGGCAGCGTTTGCCGAAGGCCTGGATCACCCGCGCTGGCTGTACGTACTGCCCAATGGCGATGTACTGGTGGCGGAAACCAACGCACCGCCCAAGCCGGATGATGCCAAGGGCATTCGTGGTTGGGTGATGGAGAAAGTCATGGGCCGTGCCGGGGCCGGCGTGCCGAGCCCGAACCGCATCACCCTGCTGCGGGACGCCGACCACGACGGCGTAGCCGAAACCCGCACGGTGTTCCTGGAGAACCTGAACTCGCCGTTCGGCATGACACTGGTGGGCAACGACCTGTATGTCGCCGATTCGGACAAGTTGCTGCGTTTCCCCTATCAGCCAGGCGAAACCTCGATCAAGGGAGCCGGCACCACGGTGACCGACTTGCCGGGCGGCAGCATCAACCATCACTGGACCAAGAACGTGGTCGCCAGCCAGGACGGCAGCAAGCTGTACGTCAGCGTGGGCTCCAACAGCAACGTCGCGGAAAACGGCCTGGAAGCCGAAAAAGGCCGGGCCGCGATCTGGGAAGTGGACCGTGCTACCGGCCAGCACCGCATCTTCGCATCCGGCCTGCGCAACCCCAACGGCATGGCTTGGGAACCGCAAAGCGGCAAGCTGTGGACGGCGGTCAATGAGCGCGATGAAATCGGCAGCGACCTGGTCCCGGACTACATCACCTCGGTCAAGGATGGCGCCTTCTACGGCTGGCCATTCAGTTACTACGGGCAGCACGTGGATGTGCGCGTGAATCCGCAGAACCCGGAGCTGGTGGCCAAGGCGATTGCCCCGGACTACGCGGTGGGTCCGCACACAGCTTCCTTGGGGCTGACCTTTGCCGAGGGCAGCAAGTTACCGGCGCAGTTCAGCCATGGCGCATTTATCGGCCAACATGGTTCGTGGAACCGCAAGCCTCACAGTGGCTACAAGGTGATCTTCGTGCCGTTTGAGGCCGGCAAGCCAAAAGGTCAGCCGGTGGATGTGCTGACCGGCTTCCTCAACAGCGACGAGAAAGCCATGGGCCGTCCGGTCGGCGTGGTGATCGACAAGCAGGGGGATTTGCTGGTGGCGGATGATGTGGGGAACAAGGTATGGCGGGTGTCGGCGGCTAAATAGCCAACTTCGCAAACACCGCAAAACAAATGTGGGAGCAAGCCCGCTCCCACATTTGGTTTCGTGTTTTCCTAGGGGTTTCGTGCCAGGTGCTCCGCCGGCAACACACGCTTGGCGCTCAGGTAGGCATTCTGCCAATAAGCCTTGGACAGCGTGTCCAGCTTCACCGTACCGCCGGTTTGCGGCGCATGCACAAAGCGCCCCTCACCTACGTAGATCCCGGCGTGGCTGACCTGCGAGCCGCCACCGGTGGCGAAGAAAATCAGGTCGCCGGTCTGCAGGTTGTTTTCGCTCACATCCTGAGCGCGCATCACGATCAGCTCGCGGGTAGTGCGCGGCAGAGAGATGCCCGCCGCGTCACGGTAGACGAAACCGATCAAGCCACTGCAATCAAACCCCGAGTCCGGCGTGTTGCCGCCCCAACGATAAGGCGTGCCGACCAGGCCCAGCGCACGAAAAAGCACGTCTTCGGCAGCAGGCGAGAAACTTTGGGTGGCGTAGGTGTTGAACACCGGCTTGGGCTTGACGGCCACGGGAGCAGGCGGAGGACGGCTTGCGCAGGCGCTGAGCAGCGCGGCGCAAACCAGAAGAATTAGGCGGGCCGAGGTCGACATGGGCAGAACAATCCTGATCTGGATGCGGCTTTCGCTGCCGAACGTTGAAAAACAGAACGCGCAAGCAAAGCTCGCGCGATCGATTTACAACAATGTCCAGGGATTCTAGCGCTTACACGTCAAACTTCAAGTATCACTTTAACTTTACTTGCTAGCGGTAACGGTAGTCGGGGCCATCGCCAGGGCGCGCTTGGCTTCGATGAAGGTTTTGCTCCAGTAGCTGTCACCCAGGTTGTCGACTCGCACACCACCGCTGCGGCGGCTGCTGGAGTGGATAAACTGGTTATCGCCCAGGTAGATACCGGCGTGACTGACGCGACCACGGCCAGCCGTACTAAAGAAAAGCAGATCACCGGGCTTGAGGTTGTTTCGTGCGACCAACGGTGCATCAACGTTGATCATTTCGCGGGTGGAGCGCGGCAGATTCATGCCGGCTTCCTCGCGGAACAGGTAGCCGATGAAACCGCTGCAGTCGAAACCGGCTTCAGAGGTACCGCCAAAACGGTAACGGGTACCGATCAGGGACATGCCGCGTTCGAGAATGCTGTCGGCCAGAACTGGAAGCTGGTAAGGCTTGGCGCCGGCGAAGTCGGCGAGTTCTTTTTCGGTAGCCTGCTCTTCTTTATAGAAAGCTTCCTGGTAAACAGTGGAAGACTGAGATGCTACGAATTTTGCCTGGGACTGTTGTGCTGGTTTCTGCTGCTCAGCCACGTTTTGAGTGTGGGTGGCGCAACCAAACAACAGGGTAACGAGTGCGAGAGGCACGAGGGGTGCGAAGCGATTTAGCATGGGCACGACCGTGGCTGATGTGTAAAGAAGCCGAGACTATGCCTTCTATCACATCGATTTGCAAATTCAATCGTGATCTATGTGACTTCTTGTTTGAACTATGACATCTAAGCCCTTAACACCCTATAGACCCCATTTGCGTGGCCAAAACGGCACAAACGCAGGTTTTCTGGCGCCTGTAATTTGCCGAAAGCCGCGATTTTAAAGGGCTGGCTACCAGCCGAGGGTTTCCTTCAGGAAGGGGATGGTCAGCTTGCGCTGAGCCTGCAAGGAGGCCTGATCGAGCTGTTCGAGCAAGTCGAACAGTGCACTCATGCTGCGGGTGCCACGGGTGAGGATAAAATGCCCGACTTCATCCGTCAGGTGCAATCCACGGCGGGAAGCACGCAGTTGCAGGGCACGCAATTTGTCTTCGTCGGACAACGGGCGCATCTGGAAAATCAGCGCCAGGGTCAGCCGCGACTTCAAGTCAGCCAGCTTCACCGGCAGCTCACGTGGCGAGGTGGATGCAGCAATCAACAAGCGCCGACCACTGTCCCGCAAACGGTTGAACAGATGGAACAGCGCCTCCTCCCAATCCGCCCGCCCCGCTACCGCCTGCAAATCATCCAGGCACACCAGTTCGTATTGCTCAAGGTTGTCGAGGATCTCGATACCACGGTCCAGCAGCTCCGCCAACGGCAAGTAAACTGCCGGCTCACCCATCTGCTCGAAGCGCAGGCAAGCGGCCTGTAACAAGTGGGTACGCCCCACGCCGTCCTTGCCCCAGAGGTAGATCAGGCTTTCGGTCCACCCGGCGTCGGCTTCGCAGAGCCGCTCGACATAGCCGAGTGCAGCGGCATTGGCGCCTGGGTAGTAATTGATAAAGGTGGCGTCGTCACGCAGACGCACACCTAGGGGCAGCTGAATCGGTTTCATGCTGACTGAACGGTTCCAATCGAACCGTTAGTGACCTCTGTGTAAAGTTTGCAAAGTTTATACCCGTGACGCCGGGCGCACAATGCAGCAGACCACAAGCAAAATCAAAGGTTTGCGTTAACTTGTTGGATTTGGTGAGGATTGTTTGACGCAATGGCGAAACGCCAGAGCCGATAAATGACAAACCCGGCCTTGAGCCGGGTTTGTGATACTGCGGTTACAACTCCGGCTCGTCGACCCCGGCGTACATGTCCGAGTCCTTGTACAGGTCGTGCACATGGCGCACCAACACCATGATCACCGCCGCTACCGGCAGCGCCAGCAGGATCCCGGTAAAGCCGAACAGCTCGCCGCCCGCCAGGATCGCAAAGATCACTGCCACCGGGTGCAGACCGATCCGGTCCCCCACCAGCAACGGCGTCAGCACCATGCCTTCCAGGGCCTGACCGACCATAAACACCGCGACAATCCCGAGCATCGGATACAGGTCGCCGTGGAACTGGAACAGCCCGGCCACCAGCGCCGCACCGATACCAATCACAAAACCCATATACGGCACGATGGCCGCCAGGCCAGCGATCAGGCCGATCAACAGCCCCAGCTCCAGACCAATAGCCATCAGCCCCGCCGCATAGATGATCCCCAGGGCCAGCATCACCAACAACTGGCCCCGAACGAAGGCGCCAAGCACCTCATGACACTCCTCGGCCAGGGAGACGATGCGCTCCTCACGGTCGCGTGGCAGCAGGCCGCGGATTTTGGCCATCATGATGTCCCAGTCCCGCAGCAAGTAGAACGCTACCACCGGGATCAACACGAGGTTAGTCAGCCAGCCGATCAGCGCCAGGCTCGAAGCCGTCGCCTGGCTCAACACCACGCCGACAATGTCAGTGGTCTGGCCCATGTGCTCACTGATGGCGGCCTTGACCTTGTCAAACTTCCAGAACCCGTCTGCCAGCCCCAGCTTGGCCTGCGCCCACGGCATGGCCGTGTGTTGCAGCCAGTCGAGCATCTGCGGCGCCAGTTCATAGAGCTTGAACAACTGCTTGGCCAGCATCGGCACCAGCACCAGCACCAGCGCCGTGATGATCAAGGTGAACAACGCAAACACCGCCACTACGCCCCAGGTACGTGACAGGCCGATCTTTTCCAGGCGATCCACCACGGGATCGAACAGATAGGCCAGCAGTAACGCGACCAGGAACGGCGTCAGGATCGAATGCAGCAGGAACACAAAAACGCACAGCAGGACAATCCCGCCAAGCCACACCCAACGACGCGTATCCGCCATAAACCCTTCCCTCTGTTATTTGCTTCCTGCTTCTATATAAGAAGGAAGGTTTACCAATGAAAACGTAGTTGCGGCGTCGGCTCGACCGGCGCCGGTTGTGCACCTTCCACCACCGGCTGCGGAGCCGGTGCTTCACCCGCCGGGATTTCCTGCAACTTGGCCAGGCTCAACTGAGTGCGCAACTGCTCGGCGCTGCCATTCACACGATAGACGATGCGACTGCCATCCACCCGCACCGGCTGGGCACCGAACGGCTCCAGCAGATGCCCCAGGGCGGCGTAATGCTCAAGGTTCATACCCTGCACTTCCAGCAACTGATCGCTGGTGGCAGCGCCGGCCTTGACCGCAAAGCGCGGGGCCAGGCGTTCGCTGACGGCCAGCAGCACGGCGTCGGCCAGCGCGGCGGTGTCAGTACCGGTGGCGGTGCCCTGCTCGCTTTTATCGCCCAACCAGAGACGCCACTTGGCCGACCATTGGCCGCCGTCTTCGCGGGCATGCACCGCCAGCAAGGCGTCGGCGCCATAACGTTCGGACGCGGCACGCAGTGGCGTGGCGTCGGGGCTTTCAAGATTCGGAGCGGTGGCGACGATTTGTTCGTCCAAGTCACCCAGCGGCAGGCGCAAAGGCAAACCACGGTGCTGGGCCGCGCGACGCAGCGGTTGGGCGACGGCCTGGCCATCGCCCACCAGGCTGCTGCCTTCGACGGAGTCGTTCAGCCACCAACCGAGGATCGACGGCCGATTGCTGCCCCACAGCGCCAAGCCTGCGCCACGCAAGGCGCGATCGGTACTGACGGGGTCGAAATCCACTTGCAGACTTTCCGGAGGGCCGGCGTCGTAGCCGTATTGGCTGATGATCTGTTGCGGGTCCTTGCGAATCGCCGCCAGGCCTGGGCCATCAGCGGCCTTGGCGTCGCCGGTCAGGCGGATCACAAGGGTTTGCAGGGCACGCTGGGTAGCCTGATCACGCTCCTGGGGAGATTGGCTGCTGACTGGCTCCAGCACTTGATAGAGGCCATTGAGGGTTTCGGCATGACTCGCCAGGCTGACCAACGACAAGCAGCCCACAAAAAAATATTTACTCAGACCCATGAAAGAAGATTCCCGAACGGCAAAATAAGCGGTTGGAACAGACCGCGTGAACACTGTTGAGCAAGGCTGTGACCACAGCGACCGGCAAAACATTCACAGGGTCTCGGTAAGTTTTTGTACTGTCATAACGATAGCGAGTTAAAGGCTATACCTTAATACGGCCCGTGACCGACTCGATTAGCGATTTTTTTAACAGCTATTGCCCCTGCCCGTCGGCCCGAGGATGGCCGCTGCCCTTCAAGCCTGATAAAATCGCGCGCCTTCGCAGACCGTCAATGGCAGGCCATGCTGAAACTTCAGGTTTCGGTATACCCGCCGCATTCGGTCGTTACCCCTGAATCCCCCCTAAAGGCCTGGATCATGAGCAAGCAACCCTCCCTGAGCTACAAGGACGCCGGTGTAGACATCGACGCCGGTGAAGCATTGGTCGAACGCATCAAGAGCGTCGCCAAGCGCACTGCGCGCCCCGAAGTCATGGGCGGCCTGGGCGGTTTTGGCGCCCTCTGCGAGATCCCGGCCGGCTACAAGCAGCCTGTATTGGTCTCCGGCACCGACGGTGTGGGCACCAAGCTGCGCCTGGCACTGAACCTGAACAAGCACGACAGCATCGGCATCGACCTGGTTGCCATGTGCGTGAACGACCTGGTGGTGTGTGGCGCCGAGCCGCTGTTCTTCCTTGACTACTACGCCACCGGCAAGCTCAACGTCGAGACCGCGACCCAAGTGGTTACCGGTATTGGCGCTGGCTGCGAACTCTCCGGCTGCTCCCTGGTCGGCGGCGAAACCGCTGAAATGCCAGGCATGTACGAAGGCGAAGACTACGACCTGGCCGGTTTCTGCGTCGGCGTTGTCGAAAAATCCGAAATCATCGACGGCTCCAAAGTCGCCGCCGGTGACGCCCTGCTGGCCCTGCCATCGTCCGGCCCGCATTCCAACGGCTACTCGCTGATCCGCAAGATCATCGAAGTGTCCGGTGCCGACATCGAAACCATCCAGCTCGACGGCAAGCCTTTGACCGACCTGCTGATGGCACCGACCCGTATCTACGTAAAGCCTTTGCTCAAGCTGATCAAGGACACCGGCGCGGTCAAGGCCATGGCCCACATCACCGGTGGCGGCCTGCTGGACAACATCCCGCGCGTACTGCCTAAAGGCGCCCAGGCGATTGTCGACGTGGCCAGCTGGCAGCGCCCGGCGGTCTTCGACTGGCTGCAAGAGAAAGGCAACGTCAACGAAACCGAGATGCACCGCGTGCTGAACTGCGGCGTGGGCATGGTCATCTGCGTGGCTCAAGAGCACGTTGAAACCGCGCTGAACGTCCTGCGTGAAGCCGGCGAGCAGCCTTGGGTCATCGGCCAGATCGCTACCGCCCCAGAAGGCGCTGCCCAGGTTGAACTGAAGAACCTCAAGGCTCATTGATGTCCCAGACCTGTGATGTCGTGGTGCTGCTCTCCGGCACCGGCAGTAACTTGCAGGCCCTGATCGATAGCACGCGTACCGGCGACAGCCCGGTGCGCATCGCTGCGGTGATCTCCAACCGCAGCGACGCCTACGGCCTGCAACGCGCCAGGGACGCGGGTATCGACACCCGCTCCCTGGATCACAAGACCTTCGAAGGTCGCGAGGCCTTCGACAGCGCCTTGATCGAACTGATCGACGCCTTCAATCCCAAGCTCGTGGTACTGGCCGGCTTCATGCGCATTCTCAGCGCTGACTTCGTGCGCCACTACAACGGGCGACTGCTGAATATCCACCCGTCCCTGCTGCCCAAATACAAAGGGTTACACACCCACCAGCGTGCCCTGGAGGCCGGCGACACCGAGCACGGCTGCAGCGTGCACTTTGTTACCGAGGAACTCGATGGCGGGCCTCTGGTCGTACAGGCAGTAGTTCCGGTAGAGTCTGAGGACTCTGCGCAGACACTTGCGCAACGGGTTCACACCCAGGAACACAGGATTTACCCGCTGGCTGTTCGCTGGTTCGCTGAGGGGCGGTTGATTCTTGGCGACCACGGTGCATTATTGGACGGTCAGTTACTTGCGGCCAGCGGCCACTTGATTCGAACCTAGGAGACTTTATGCGTCGCGCCCTGCTCTTCGCCTTTGCGCTGTTCGCCTTGCCTGCCGTGCAAGCGGCAGACCTTCACCCTTTCTCCGCGAGCTACACCGCCGACTGGAAGCAGTTGCCCATGAGTGGTTCGGCAGAGCGTAGCCTGACCAAGAATGACAACGGCAGCTGGACCTTGAATTTCAAGGCTTCCATGATGATCGCCAGCCTGACTGAAACCAGCGTGATTCGCTTCGACAAAGATGCCCTGCAGCCGGTGAGCTACACCTTCGAACGCGGCGGCCTCGGCAAGACGAAGAAGATCAACCTCGACTTCGATCAGACGGCCAAGAAAGTCACCGGCTTTGAAAACAAGGACCCGGTCAACGTGGCCCTTCAAAGCGGCATGCTCGATAAGTCGACCTACCAGTTGGCATTGCAGCGCGATGTTGCAGCCGGCAAGAAAAGCATGAGCTACAACGTCGTCGAAGGCACTGATGTCGACACCTACGACTTCCGCGTGATCGGCCCGGAAAAGGTCCAGACCAAAGCCGGCTCCATCGATGCAATCAAGGTCGAGCGCGTGCGTGACCCGACTCAAAGCAAGCGCATTACCCAAATGTGGTTTGCCAAGGACTGGGGCGGCATCCTGGTTGCCCTGCGTCAGGTCGAGACCGACGGCAAGGAATACAACATCATGCTGCAAGACGGTACCGTTGACGGCAAGGCTGTCAAAGGCAGCTGATCCTCAGCACAGTGAAAGAGCCTCGCGCATGCGGGGCTTTTTTTCGCCTGTCACCTGACGCCAACATGAAACTTTTGTCATATAACTCAGCGCCCTGCGACGCAATGTCGCGGTTTCCGTGGGCTCGGGCGATTACTGCAAATCCTGTAAAGGTGTGTTGCAATTCCTGGTTATTTACTTAGCAAGCTAACAAATCATATAACAAAGGCCTGCGACGCCTTGCCGCAGATCAACCAGAGATTGGAGCAAGCAGATGACTGTAAAAGTAACTGAACGCGACGATGAACATATGTCCCATGAAGCAGTAGCCCACGGGATTCACATCTGGGATGTACACCAGCAAGACCTGCTGGTCGGCATGTTTCACGACGAGACCGAAGCTCATAATTATAAAAACGAGCTCGAGACCCTTGAGATGAAACGCCAGGCGCAAAGCTCCTGAAACTCTGAAATCCTGTAGGTAGCCAGCCCCACGCAGCTGGAATATCTAAAAACACAAACCCCGCCTTTTGAGCGGGGTTTGTGTTTTTGGGGGTTGGGATTTTGGGGGCGCTTCGCACCCCAGCGGGAGCAAGCTCCCTCGCCACAGCAAGCCCCCTCGCCACAATGTGGTTTCTAACGCATTACCACATCAGATCGTCAGGGATCTGGTAGGCGGCGTACGGATCATCCTCATCCGGCACCTGGCTTTCGGTCAGGACGTTCATCTGGACGATACGCTCCGGCGCCCGCTCCTGGATCTTCAGCGCAGCTTCGCGCGGGATCACCTCGTAACCGCCACCGTGATGCACGATCGCCAGGGAGCCATTGCTCAGCTTGTTACGCATCAGCGTGTTGACCGACAGGCGCTTGACCTTCTTGTCATCCACGAAGTTGTAGTAGTCCTCGGTGGTCAACTTGGGCAGGCGCGAGGTTTCGATCAGTTGCTTGACCTGGGCAACACGGGCCTTGGCCTCGGCTTTTTCCTGCTGCTGACGGTTCAGCTCCTGGTCACGCTTGACCTTCTCGGCATGCGCTTCGATGGCCAGGCGCGCCTGGGTATCGTCGGCTGCGACCTGGCCTTTATGCACCAGCCGCTGCTGTTTCTGTTTCTCTTTGCCGACCTGCTTGGCCTGCTTTTGGTTGACCAGGCCTGCTTTGAGCAACTGGTCGCGAAGGGAAATGCTCATGGTGCTTACTCACTTGGGCAACGGCTCAGCCGCAGCTGGACAGATTCTTTTCCTGGCGTTTGGCTTCGCCCCACAGGGCGTCCAACTCTTCGAGGGTGCAATCTTCTATGGGACGGTGGGTCTCGCGCAATGCCTGTTCGATAAATCGGAAACGTCGTTCGAATTTTGCGTTGGCTAAACGCAGGGCCGCTTCCGGGTCGACCTGGAGGTGACGGGCCAGGTTGACCGCCGCAAACAGCAGGTCGCCCACCTCATCCGCGATGGCTGCCGGGTCGTTATCGGCCATGGCTTCCAGCACTTCATCCAGCTCTTCGCGTACGTTATCCACCACCGGCAACGCCGCCGGCCAGTCAAAACCCACCTGCCCGGCGCGCTTTTGCAATTTGGCGGCACGGGAAAGCGCGGGTAAGGCCGTGGGTACGTCATCCAGCAGGGACAATTGCTGTGGCGCGTCGGACTTTTCCGCACGCTCCTCGGCCTTGATCGCTTCCCAGCGTTCCTTGACTTGCTCTTCGCTCAACTGCGGGATATCCAGCGGCGCATACAAATCACCGGTGGGGAACACATGCGGGTGACGGCGAATCAGTTTGCGGGTGATGCTGTCGATCACCCCGGCAAATTCAAAGCGCCCTTCTTCTCGCGCCAACTGGCTGTAATACACCACCTGGAACAACAGGTCGCCCAACTCACCTTGCAGGTGATCAAAATCCCCGCGTTCGATGGCGTCGGCGACTTCGTAGGCTTCTTCCAGGGTGTGGGGGACGATGGTGGCGTAGGTTTGCTTGATGTCCCACGGGCAACCGTATTGCGGGTCGCGCAGGCGGTTCATCAGGTGCAGCAGGTCTTCAAGTGAATACATCAGTCTCTTTCCGCAGAAGTGGAAACGCTGAGGATCAAATGTGGGAGCGGGCTTGGTCGCGAAGGCGTCGTGTCAGTTGCCTGATATTTGACAGACACACCGCCTTCGCGAGCAAGCCCGCCCCCACATTTTAGTCCGCGCTCATCCAGCTACTCATGGCGTGCGATTACGCCGGGTCTCAATGATGTTCGGCAACTGGGAAATACGCCCCAGCAACCGCCCCAACGCGTCCAGCCCAGGAATCTCGATAGTCAGGGACATCAACGCGGTGTTGTCCTCTTTATTCGAGCGGGTATTGACCGCCAGCACGTTGATCCGCTCATTGAGCAGCACCTGCGACACGTCGCGCAGCAGGCCGGAACGGTCGTAGGCACGGATGACGATGTCCACCGGATAGGTCAACACCGGCACCGGGCCCCAGCTGACCTGGATGATCCGCTCCGGCTCGCGCCCGCCCAATTGCAACACCGAGGCACAGTCCTGGCGGTGAATGCTCACCCCGCGTCCCTGAGTGATGTAACCGACGATAGCGTCGCCCGGCAATGGCTGGCAGCAGCCGGCCATTTGCGTCATCAGGTTGCCGACACCCTGGATCTGGATATCGCCGCGCTTGCCCGGCTTGTAGCCGGTGGCTTTACGCGGGATCAGTTCCAGCTGCTCGCTGCCACGCTCCGGCTCAACCAGTTGCTGGGCCAGATTCACCAACTGCGCCAGGCGCAAATCACCGGCACCGAGGGCGGCGAACATGTCTTCGGCGATCTTCATGTTGGCCTTTTCGGCCAGCTTGTCGAAGTCCACCTGCGGCAGGCCAAGACGCGCCAATTCGCGTTCGAGCAAGGTCTTGCCGGCGGCGACGTTCTGGTCGCGCGCCTGCAATTTGAACCAATGGACAATCTTCGCCCGCGCCCGGGAGGTGGTGATGTAGCCCAGGTTCGGGTTCAGCCAGTCGCGGCTCGGCGTACCGTGCTTGCTGGTGATGATCTCGACCTGTTCACCGGTCTGCAGGCTGTAGTTGAGCGGCACGATGCGCCCATTGATCTTCGCGCCACGGCAGTTGTGGCCGATCTCGGTGTGCACGCGGTAGGCAAAGTCCAGTGGCGTGGCGCCCTTGGGCAGGTCGATCGCGTGGCCGTCGGGGGTGAAGATGTAGACCCGATCGGGTTCGATGTCCACCCGCAACTGGTCGGCCAAACCACCGATGTCGCCCAGCTCTTCATGCCATTCCAGCACCTGGCGCAACCAGGAAATTTTCTCTTCGTACTGGTTGGACCCGGCCTTGACGTCGGTGCCCTTGTAACGCCAGTGAGCGCATACACCCAGCTCCGCTTCTTCGTGCATCGCATGGGTACGGATCTGTACTTCCAGCACCTTGCCCTCGGGGCCGATCACTGCCGTGTGCAACGAGCGGTAACCGTTTTCCTTGGGGTTGGCGATGTAGTCGTCGAACTCCTTGGGGATGTGCCGCCACAGCGTGTGCACGATACCCAGTGCGGTGTAGCAGTCGCGCATTTCCGGCACCAGCACGCGCACGGCACGCACGTCGTAGATCTGGCTGAAGGCCAGGCCCTTGCGCTGCATTTTGCGCCAGATGGAATAGATGTGTTTGGCCCGGCCGCTGATGTCGGCTTCAACGCCGGTGGCCTGCAACTCCGTGCGCAACTGGCTCATCACGTCGGCGATGAAACGCTCACGGTCCAGCCGCCGCTCATGGAGCAGCGTGGCAATCTGTTTGTATTGATCGGGTTCGAGGTAACGGAAGGACAAGTCCTCCAGTTCCCACTTGATATGGCCGATGCCTAGGCGGTGGGCCAGGGGCGCGTAGATGTCGAACACCTCGCGGGCGACGCGGTTGCGCTTTTCGTCATCAGCGGTTTTCACTGCACGAATCGCGCAGGTGCGTTCAGCCAGCTTGATCAGCGCGACGCGTACGTCGTCGACCATCGCCACCAGCATCTTGCGCAGGTTTTCCACCTGGCCCTGGGTGCCCAGCACCATGGACTGGCGCGGGCTGAGGCTGGCACTGATCGCCGCCATACGCAGCACGCCGTCGATCAGCTTGGCCACCACGGTGCCGAAACGCTGGCTGACGGTGGACAATTGAATATGCCCTTCGCGCACGCCGCGATACAGCACCGCTGCGATCAGTGAATCCTGATCGAGCTTGAGATCGGCGAGGATCTCGGCGATTTCCAACCCGGTGCGAAAGCTTGAAGTGCCTTCGGCCCACAGGTTCTTGGCCGCATTGTCTTGCTGTTCAGACTCACGAGCGAACTCGCAGGCTGCTTTCAAGGCTTCACGGTCCAGTGCCGGGTCGACACTGATGGCATGATCCAGCCATGCCTCGAGATTGATACTGCCGTCGGTGTTGATCGGCTGGTGTGCTCTCACCTGTACCATCTTGCTTACCTTCCCTACGACGCACCTTTAGTGCGTCAAAATCATCGCTGACCTGCTTTACAAAAAAGCTTGTGCACGCTCCCTGGCAGGTCACAGGCCCAGGAGATGCAGGCCAGTCGGATTAAACGGGCATCCTAGCCCGCTTCAAATAACGCCATGGCCTCGACATGGGCCGTCTGGGGAAACATGTCGAGGATCCCGGCACGTTTTAGCCGGTAGCCTTGCTTGACCAACTCGACCGTGTCCCGCGCCAGCGTTGCCGGATTGCAGGACACATACACCAGGCGATCAGCCCCCAGGGTAGCGAGCTTGCGCACAACCTCCAGGGCACCATCGCGGGGTGGGTCCAAGAGTACCGCAGAAAAGCCCTCTTTGGCCCACTCCGCGTCGGTCAAAGGCTGAGACAAATCGGCCTGAAAAAACTGCACATTATGCAAATTATTACTGACGGCATTGTGTGCCGCCCGGTCCACCATGGCCTGCACGCCTTCCACCGCCACCACTTCCCGCACTTGGCGGGCCAGCGGCAAGGCGAAGTTGCCCAAACCACAAAACAAATCCAGCACCCGCTCGTCGGGCTTTGGCGCCAGCCATTCCAGGGCCTGGGCGACCATCGCCTCGTTGACCCCGGCGTTGACCTGCACAAAGTCTCCCGGGCGGTACGCCAACTGCAAATCCCACTGTTCCAGACGATAGCCCAAGGCCTGGTCCGGTTCGAAGGGTTGCGGCTGACCCTCTCCATGCAGCCACAATTGCGCTTCATGAAAAGTACAAAATTCCTGCAGGATCGTCAGGTCCGCTTCGGACAAGGGCGCCATGTGTCGCAACAACACGGCGATCGACGACCCGCTGAACAACTCCACATGCCCCAACGCCTGAGGTTTGCTCAAGCGTCGCAACATGTTTGGCAACCGCTGCATGATCGGTTGCAAGGCCTGTACCAGCACCGGGCAATCGTCGATGGCGACGATGTCCTGGCTGGCCACGGCGCGAAAGCCGACTTCAAGTTTCTTCGCCTTGGCATCCCAGCGCACGGCCACGCGGGCACGGCGGCGATAGCCGAATTCCGGCCCGCTCAAAGGCGCGGCCCACTCCTGGGGTTCGACACCGGCCACGCGGGATAATTGCTCGGCGAGCATGCGCTGTTTCAGGGCGAGCTGTTCGTCATGGGGCAGGTGTTGCAGGCTGCAACCGCCGCAACGGCCGGCGTGTACACAGGGTGCCGGGCGGCGCAGTTCGCTGGCGGTAAATACGCGCTCGGTGCGGGCCTCGACCACTTTGCCGTGGGCGCCCAACACCCGCGCTTCCACCTCTTCGCCGGCCAGCGCCCCCACCACAAACCAGGTGCGGCCTTCAAAGAACACGATGCCACGGCCGTCGTTGGCCAGGCGCTCGATGGTCAGGCGCTGCTTCTTGCCTACAGGAATCTGCGGGGCGCGGCTGCCGCCCGTCGGTTGGAAGCGCAGGCCTCTCTCGTGCTTGGCCATCAGTTGGGCGCGTCGAAAATGCCGGTCGACAGGTAACGGTCGCCACGGTCACAGATGATCGCGACGATCACCGCGTTTTCCAACTCCTGGGACAAGCGCAACATCCCGGCCACGGCACCACCGGACGACACGCCGCAGAAGATACCTTCTTCACGGGCCAACCGGCGGGTGGTGTCTTCGGCTTCACGCTGGGCCATGTCGATGATGCGATCAACCCGAGCGGCGTTGTAGATCTTCGGCAAATACTCTTCGGGCCAACGACGGATCCCCGGGATCGCCGAGCCTTCCATCGGTTGCAGGCCGACGATCTGGATCTCGGGATTCTGCTCCTTGAGGTAGCGCGAGTTGCCCATGATGGTGCCGGTGGTGCCCATCGAACTCACGAAGTGAGTGATGGTGCCCTGGGTCTGGCGCCAGATTTCCGGGCCGGTGGTGGTGTAGTGCGCCTCGGGGTTGTCGCCGTTGGCGAACTGGTCCAGCACCAGGCCACGGCCTTCGGCGGCCATACGCTCGGCGAGGTCACGAGCACCTTCCATGCCTTCTTCCTGGGTGACCAGGATCAACTCGGCGCCATAGGCGGTCATCGCCGCCTTGCGCTCGGCGCTGCCGTTGTCGGGCATGATCAGGACCATCTTGTAGCCCTTGATCGCCGCAGCCATGGCCAGGGCAATCCCGGTATTACCGGAGGTGGCTTCGATCAGGGTGTCGCCGGGCTTGATCTGCCCACGCAACTCGGCGCGGGTGATCATCGACAACGCGGGGCGGTCCTTGACCGAGCCGGCCGGATTGTTCCCTTCGAGCTTGAGCAGCAAGGTATTGCTGGTGTTGCCCGGCAGGCGCTGCAAGCGGACCAGCGGGGTGTTGCCGACGCAATCGGCGATGGTGGGGTACTGCAAGGTCATGGCGTATTCGCAATCCAGACTGCGGGGGCGATCATCATACCGGGAAAGGCTGGCGGGCCATATCACGCAAAGTGTGGTGCTTATCGCTTAATGGAATAAGTCAGGCGGGGCCGTGGTTTCTCTGAAACACTTCATCGCCCATCGCGGCAATTTGCCCTTCGATCAATGCCTCAAACGGTTTCAGCAGCGGTTCGAATGAGGTGGGCGCTTCGAGCACCTGCAACGCCTGCACGATGGCCTCCACCGTCGATAATGCCCCGGGCCCCGGCGCCTTGCGCAACCGGTACCGGGACACAGCGCCTTCCGCCAGCGTCACTCTTGGCAATGCTGCCAACAACGGATTGAGGTGCAACAACTTGCGTGCCTTGCGCCAGGTGCCGTCCGGCACCACCAGCAGCAACGGTTCGTCGGATGGCGTGTAGGCCTGTAACGGTTGCGCATCCTCGGCAGGGAATAACAATCGCGCCTGATAACCCGGCGGATTCAACAACGCCTGCAAATCTTCAAATACCTCGCCGACTACCAACTGCGCATTCACCAACCCCAGCGCCGCCAACCTCGCTGTGTTCAAGGCGTGATTCACCTCGCTCGGATGCTGCAACAGCAACACCCGAGTGCGGCTATCCAGCCGGGGGATCAGCGGGCACAGGCAATGAGCAGTGGGCCGCAGGCAGCGGGGGCATTGGGGTCTGGACATGGTTTTCAGGCCTGGTTGAGCTGGGCTTTAAGTAAATCGCGGAAGGTCTGGATCAATGGTTCGCGGCTGCGGCCCCGGCGCATGATCATCGAGAACGGCGCCTGGTAGCCAAAGGTCGCCGGCAGCAGCACCCGCAAATCCCCCTTGTCGGCCCAGGCCTGGGCGTAGTGTTCCGGCAGGTAGCCGATGTAGGCGCCGGACAGCACCAGGATCAGTTGCGCCTCCATACTTTCGACCGTGGCGGCGCTGTGCTTGAAGCCGTGGCGCGCCAGTTCGGCCTGGCTCCAGTAACCACGACCGACCATGCGTTGCTGGGTGATCACTTGCTCCGGGATGCGCCGCTCGTTGAACAGCGGGTGACGGGTGCTGCAATACAGCCAGTGCTGTTCGCGGTACAGCGGCATGTAGATCAGCCCGCTCATGCGGTTGGAGAAGGCACCGATGGCCAGATCCAGGCGATTGTCCTGTACCCCCAACTGCAATTCGTAAGGGCTCATCACCGACAAGTGCAGATGCACCGCCGGGTGTTCCTGGCTGTAGGCGCCGATGACTTCGGCAAACGGCAAGGCCTTGTCGCTGACGGTGGAGTCGAGTACGCCGAGTTTTAGGGTGCCGCGTAGTTCGCCTTTGAGCGCGGCGGCGTATTGCTCGAAGCCTTCCAGCTCGCCCAGCAGGCGCAGGGTTTCCTGATGGAACAATTCGCCCTTGCTGGTCAGGCTGAACCCGCCCCGGCCGCGATGACACAGCACCAGACCCAACGCGGCTTCCAATTGGCTCATGTAAGTGCTGATGGCCGAGGTCGACAGGTTGAGTTCGTGCTGGGCATTGGCGAAACCCTGGTGCCGCACGACGCTGACGAAGATGCGCAGGAGTTTCAGGTCGGGCAAGGCGTTGGCCATGGGCTCTCCAGAAGCAAACATAAAACCTGTGGGAGCCGAGTTTACCTCAGGCATTAGTTTAGAAAAATCTGAACTAAGTATTTGCCCCTGCCGATTCTTCCCTTCCCGTGCATTTCGCAGAATCGGCCTCTAATAAACACAACGATGAGGCAATCCCGTGGACAAGATTTTCCACCAACCACTGGGCGGCAACGAAATGCCGCGCTTCGCCGGCATCGCCACCATGATGCGTCTTCCCCATCTGCAATCGGCCAAGGGCCTGGATGCCGCCTTTGTCGGCGTGCCCTTGGACATCGGCACCTCCCTGCGTGCCGGCACCCGTTTCGGGCCGCGGGAAATCCGCGCTGAATCGGTGATGATCCGCCCTTACAACATGGCCACCGGCGCCGCGCCGTTTGACTCGCTGTCGGTTGCCGACATCGGCGACGTGGCGATCAACACCTTCAACCTGCTGGACGCCGTGCGCATCATCGAAGAAGCCTACGACGAGATCCTCGAACACAACGTGATCCCTATGACCCTGGGTGGCGACCACACCATCACCCTGCCGATCCTGCGGGCGATCCACAAGAAACACGGCAAGGTCGGGCTGGTCCACATTGATGCCCACGCCGACGTCAACGACCATATGTTCGGCGAGAAAATCGCCCACGGCACCACCTTCCGCCGCGCCGTGGAGGAAGGCTTGCTGGATTGCGACCGCGTGGTGCAAATCGGCCTGCGCGCCCAGGGCTATACCGCCGAAGACTTCAACTGGAGCCGCAAACAGGGGTTCCGTGTGGTCCAGGCCGAAGAATGCTGGCACCACTCCCTGGCCCCCTTGATGGCGGAAGTGCGCGAGAAAGTCGGCGGCGGCCCGGTGTACCTGAGCTTCGACATCGACGGCATCGACCCGGCCTGGGCGCCTGGCACCGGCACCCCGGAAATCGGTGGCTTGACCACGATCCAGGCGATTGAAATCATCCGTGGCTGCCAAGGCCTGGATCTGATTGGTTGCGACCTGGTAGAAGTTTCGCCGCCGTACGACACCACCGGCAACACCTCGCTGCTCGGCGCCAACCTGCTGTACGAAATGCTCTGCGTACTGCCGGGCGTGGCGCACCGCTGATGAGCGCCCAGGCCGAGGTATTAAAAGCCGCGGCCGACCTGGTGTCGGCCTTCGCCCGCAATGATCGCGATGCCTATTTCGGTGCGTTCAGTGCCGACGCCAGCTTCGTGTTCTACACCCTCCCCCAACCGTTGCTGAGCCGCGATGCCTATCAGGTGTTGTGGGACAGCTGGCGCCGGGACGAGGGATTTGAGGTGCTGTCCTGCACCTCAAGCAACGCGTTCGTCAGCCTGCACGGTGACGTCGCGGTATTTGTGCATGACGTGGCCACCGAGCTGCGCATGAACGGGGAGCAATTCTTTAGCCAGGAACGCGAGACCATTGTCTTCAAGCGACAAGGGGATCGCACACAACAAAAAGAAGGCCTGTGGCTGGCCTGTCACGAACATTTGTCCGCTATGCCGGAAGGGCTGCCGCCCCATTAGCCAATGTGATCGGAGCAGATCATGAATAATAAAAACAACGAAAACAGTATTCGCAACATAGAAACCAACGGCGTCGAACAGATCCCGGACCACGAACGTACCGCCGGGCCGAAGGATTTGTTTCGCCTGATTTTCGGCGGTGCCAACACCTTCGCCACTGCGGTGCTGGGGAGCTTTCCGGTGCTGTTTGGCCTGTCGTTCCAGGCCGGCGTCTGGGCGATTGTGCTGGGCGTGCTGGTGGGTGCGGTGATCCTCGCGCCCATGGGCCTGTTCGGCCCGCTCAATGGCACCAACAATGCCGTGTCTTCCGGTGCGCACTTTGGCGTGCACGGGCGGATTGTCGGCTCGTTCCTGTCGCTGCTGACCGCTATCGCGTTCTTCTCACTGTCGGTGTGGAGTTCAGGCGATGCGCTGGTGGGCGGTGCGAAACGTCTGGTGGGCTTGCCGGAAACCGACCTGACCCTGGGCCTGGCCTACGGCGTGTTCGCCATTCTGGTACTGACGGTGTGCATCTACGGCTTTCGCTTCATGCTGTGGGTCAACCGCATTGCAGTATGGGCGGCGAGCCTGCTGTTCCTGCTGGGCATCTTCGCCTTCGCCCCCGCTTTCGACAGCCACTTCGCCGGCACCGTTGCCCTCGGCCAGACCGGTTTCTGGGCGGCGTTTATCGGTGCGGCACTGGTGGCCATGAGCAACCCGATTTCCTTCGGCGCATTCCTCGGTGACTGGTCGCGCTACATCCCGCGGGAAACCTCGAAGATGCGGATCATGCTGGCGGTGGTGTTCGCGCAGATCGCGACGTTGATCCCGTTCCTGTTCGGCCTGGCCACCGCGACCATCGTGGCGGTCAAGGCACCGGACTACATCGCGGCCAACAACTACGTCGGCGGCCTGCTGGCGGTAGCACCCAGCTGGTTTTTCCTGCCGGTGTGCCTGATCGCGGTGATCGGCGGCATGTCCACCGGCACCACCTCGCTGTATGGCACCGGGCTGGACATGTCCAGCGTGTTCCCGCGCCTGCTGTCCCGGGTCAAGGCGACGCTGCTGATCGGGGTGATGTCGATTGCCTTCATCTTTATCGGACGTTTCGCCGCCAACCTGGTGCAGAGCGTATCGACCTTCGCCGTGCTGATCATCACCTGCACCACGCCGTGGATGGTGATGATGATCATCGGCCTGATCGTGCGCCGGGGCTATTACTGCCCGGACGACCTGCAAGTGTTCACCCGCGGTGAAACCGGCGGGCGCTACTGGTTCAGCCACGGCTGGAATTGGCGCGGCCTGGGGGCCTGGATCCCGAGTGCACTGGTGGGCCTGTGCTTCGTCAACCTGCCGGGACAGTTTGTCGGGCCGCTGGGCAACCTCGCCGACGGCATCGACATCAGCTTGCCGGTGACGCTTGGCCTTGCCTCGCTGGTGTACCTGACGTTGCTTCGCGTGTTCCCTGAACCCGCTTCCGTTTACGGGCCGACTGTGGCGAGGGAGCTTGCTCCCGTTCGACTGCGCAGCAGTCGCGAGGCCGCCTGATGAATTGCCTGGAATGGATTGGGGCTGCTGCGCAGCCCAACGGGAGCAAGCTCCCTCGCCACATTGCGCCCCTTAGCCCCACATAAAAAAGATAATCGGAGACCCGCCGTCATGGCTTTAGATCTATTCGTCGTCCTCATCTACGCCGCCGGCATGCTGGTGCTCGGCTACTACGGCATGCGCCGCGCCAAGACCCATGAAGATTACCTGGTGGCCGGCCGCAACCTCGGCCCGACGCTGTACATGGGTACCATGGCCGCCACGGTGTTGGGCGGTGCGTCCACCGTCGGCACCGTACGCTTGGGCTATGTCCATGGCATTTCCGGTTTCTGGCTATGCGCCGCGCTGGGTGCCGGGATCATTGCGCTGAACCTGTTCCTGGCCAAGCCGCTGCTGAAGCTGAAAATCTTCACCGTGACCCAGGTCCTGGAAAAACGCTACAACCCCATGGCCCGCCAGGCCAGCGCAGTGATCATGCTGGCCTACGCGCTGATGATCGGCGTGACCTCGATCCTCGCCATAGGCACCGTGCTGCAAGTGCTGTTCGACCTGCCGTTCTGGATTTCGGTATTGGTGGGCGGTGGTGTGGTGGTGGTGTACTCGACCATCGGCGGCATGTGGTCGCTGACCCTGACCGACATCGTGCAGTTCGTGATCAAGACCGTCGGCCTGATGTTTATCCTGCTGCCAATCTGCCTGTACCGCGTCGGCGGCTGGGATGAATTGGTGGCCAAGCTGCCCGCGTCGAATTTCAGCTTCACTGAAATCGGCTGGGACACCATCATCACCTACTTCATGATCTACTTCTTCGGCATCCTGATCGGCCAGGACATCTGGCAACGGGTGTTCACCGCCCGTGACGAAAAGGTCGCCAAGTACGCAGGTACATTCGCCGGTTTCTACTGCATCCTTTACGGCCTGGCCTGTGCGCTGATCGGCATGGCCGCCCATGTACTGATCCCGGACCTGGACAACGTCAACAACGCGTTTGCCGCCATCGTCAAAGTCTCGTTGCCGGACGGTATCCGCGGCCTGGTGATCGCCGCCGCACTGGCCGCGATGATGTCCACCGCCAGTGCCGGCTTGCTCGCCGCGTCCACCGTATTGACCGAAGACCTGCTGCCGCGCCTGCGGGGCGGTAAACAGTCGAGCCTGAAGATCAACCGCCTGTTTACCTTGCTGACCGGTATCGCCGTACTGGGTATCGCACTGGTGGTGAGCGATGTGATCAGCGCGCTGACCCTGGCTTACAACCTGTTGGTGGGCGGTATGTTGATTCCGCTGATCGGCGCGATTTTCTGGAAACGTGCGACGACGTCCGGAGCGATCACCTCCATGACCCTGGGCTTTGTGACCGCACTGGTGTTCATGATTAAGGATGGGTTGGATGCCAACACGCCGATCTACTACAGCCTGGGTGTGGGTCTTGTGAGTTTTGTGGTGGTGAGCTTGCTGTCGCGTCGTCCGGAGGCCGTAGCCGCTCGGGCGATCTGAAAAAACATTTGAAAGAAGCTTTCTTCAGCGGGTGCGACGTCGGATGTCGCACCCGTTTTTTTTATTCCCACATTGCCGAAACCGCCGGCGCTCTTGCCTGGATGACGGCCTGCACCAAAGAGGCCCAAACCAATCCCTGGGTTGTACCTGCGGCGTAAGTTGCCCCCGCCACAATTCGGTTGTAGGCGGACCAATGGACGATTGAAAGTCCATCTGCGGTGCCGGGCCTGGCACATTCGATAAGCTGCAAGTCGCCACGTTCGATCGCCCTGGCGTAGGACTGTGGAAAGTGCCGAGAAACAGCAGCCAGGCACGCCGCCCGTATCTGCTCCTTGTACTGCGGCGTCGAATCGGGCGGAACCTGCCCGCCTGAGACAAGAATGCAGTCCCCGTCCAACCGGCAATTCATGACGCCGATTGGCAGATCGTACTGCAGCTTGAGTCCGCGCATTTCGACACCTTCATTACCAACGGCGCGAAGCTTGAAAAACCAGCCAATAATCGCAACTACCTCCGGCTCCTCTACCCCCATGGCGGTGACGACGAAGTGCTCTCTACTCAGGTCAGCAATTTGGATCGGGCTTAGGCGCTGGGGCATGAACTGGACCCCGGAGCCCTGCAAAAGCGACGCCATCTCCTCCATAAGATGGCTGAACTCCAGATCGTAGCCCGACACCTCAATCGCCCGACAGACCCCAGGGACGCCATACGTTGCCTGGAATTGCAGTTGACCGATCTCTGCAAGTTCACGTCCCGGCTTGCCACTCGGCCAAGGCCTGTTTTCGATATCGCGTTGCTCGCTGATCGCGGCCTCTACGCCACTGGCGCCGTCTACATAGGCGCGCACAATCCGCGACCGCGCGAATCGCGCCAACGACGGGTTGTCGGCCAGGAGCTTTTCAAACAGCTCGATGCCTGCTCGATTGCACTCAACGGCCAAGTACTGATTTCCGGGAGTCAGATAATCGTTATGCAGCGGCTTTGCAGTCGTCTCCGTTGCTGACAGATGACGCATGTTCACCTGCTTGTGACTGGCGCCATCGCGCTCCTGATTTCCTCCGTAAACCATGACCTGATAATTCGCCAGGCGGAACGTCACAGCCTGGAGCAGGCCGTTGATACCTCTGCCGATGATCGACACGCGCGGCGCACCGGCATCGGCCTGCTGAGAGGGGATCGTCAATGAGTGTGCAAGCTTGCGCCTGACAAGGCCGCGCAAGGCCATCAAGCTCAGTTGCACAGAGACCGCATAGTCGAGGTCGCAATGGCAGGCTTCGGTGGTGGCCGCCTGTGTCGTCAGCGTCGCCGGCTTGCGCCACGTGGAGACACAGCAGCCGAGCGCTTGTGCGCGCATCCGAAACGCATCCAATGTCCGGGGGCCGTAGTCCAATACCAGCTGGATGTCTTCAGCCATTGCCAGGGTCTGCAAAGCATCATCGCTAAAGACATCCGGCTTGGAGACACAGACCAGGCGAGCTTGTCTGTGCAGACGTTGAATGAGGGTCCGATCAATGCGATGCGCGGATTCATCATTCAAGGACACGCATATGGCGACCGCATAGGCACCCTCCAGCGCGTCGAGCCAGTTAGCGGCAAATGAGACTCTACAATCGGAAGAGGCTTTCCCGATATTGCCCGCTACTCCATCACGTCGATCCAACACCTTGATCCGAACACCCGGATCTTGATCAAGTAGTAACTTAACAAGCTCTTTCCCTACATTGCCGTATCCCAGCACACAGATATCACGGGGCATGGAGCCATCCGCCAGTGTCAACCAGTGCGCAATATAGGCGGCGACATGCGGCGCGTTAATGCCTGGTGTATTGATTACTTGAATATCGTTGGACTCGCAAAGATCAAGACGCACCTTATCCAGACTCGCACCACGACGGACCAAGTGGAGGTTTCCAAATGGATGAGATATACGCCATTGGCCGATGACGTCGGCATCGATAACTTGGTCCGCGATAATGATCGTTGATGGTCGCAGAAGTCCAATCTGTATAAGCAGAGCTTGCTTGGTTAATGTCGGAGGGAAAAACACTACGTTGCTGGGTGCGTCAGCCTTCCAGCCTCTCGACGCAGGTGCGATATGCAAAATATTTTCGGTAGTGGCGATAAGTGAAGCGGCGACTGGCGGAACGGAAGAGAACATCATAGTTTTGTCTCCAACAATTCTGACTGACTCATGCCCCGGAGATCGGAATTCAATAAAGTTGGGAGTTTGTAGAACTACAAACGATACAAATCTTTTCGTGATGAAACTCAACCTACGCTTATCTTTAGAATCCAATAAGCCAGTCAACTCTGATAAACAGGTAGTCCACTTCCGACGCTTAACACCGAGGTCTGATTGACGCTTACAAGTTCGGACGACTTATCCGTATCACCGTGGCGTGATTAAACAAAATCCTTGAAGGGTTCTTGAAGGGTTTCTGAAAGCAGGCGCTTTTGAGAAACTCACCAACCCCCAGAAACGAAAACGTCCGGCCAAGGCCAGACGAAGAATAGAAGTACACAGGGACAGGTCATGATCAATCATGACTTCAATACGTGGGAAGACCACCTGACCGCGCCCAAACAAACGTGCTTGAGCGCTTTCCAGGACTTACCTGCGACGTGGGCGACGCTGCTCGTCATCGGTGCGGATTGGCACCGGTTGCAGCGGTGGCTCGATCAAGCCGAGTGCGACGCCGAGGTCGTGCAGCCAGTTTTGCAGTTTCTCTTTCATGGTGCCCCCTTGGGGTAATGCCGAGCGGCTGGAATTCTGTGGCCGCTTCCTACAGATAGTAGTCTTAAGTCCTACGTATTGCTTGAACGAAACCACAACGAACTATTACTGAATTGATCAAAATCCTGACGGATCGTTCAAGCGATCGCTCTGGTTTCGGTTTCCGGTAGCACCTTGCCCTCGTGTTGCAGATCAATCCACGCATTGAGGTTAGCGCCGAGCATGCCCTTGCGCCACATTAACCAAGTGGTGGCGCTGGCAAATGGCTCCGCCAACGGATGAATGGACACGCTGTCCTTGCCCGGCAAGCTGTCGAGCATCGATTCCGACATCAGCGCCACCCCGGATCCGGCGATCACACAGGCCAGCATGCCCTGGTAGGACTCGATCTCGATAGCCCGGCCCATAGCCACGCGGTCGTGGGAAAACCAGGCTTCCAGGCGCGCCCGGTAGGAGCAACTGCGTCGGAAAGTGAACACCGAGCGGCCGGCAACATCCTGCGGCCCACGCACGGGCGGGTGATCCGCCTCGCAGATCAGCAGCAGGCGCTCTTCGCACAGCGGCACGCCATCGAGGGTGGCGAGGGTCAACGGCCCGTCCACCAGCGCGGCGTCCAGGCGCCCGGTGATCAATCCTTCCAGCAGTTCACCACTGGGGGCCGACTGCACCTGCAGGTTCACCATCGGATAGGCCTTGTGGTAACGCGCCAGCAGCTTGGGCAAATGAATCGCCGCCGTGCTGTACATACTGCCGAGCACAAAGTCGCCGGCCGGTTGCCCGCCCTGCACCGCGCCATGGGCTTCGTCATGCAGGGCCAGCAGGCGCGCGCTGTAGTCCAGCAATACTTTGCCTGCGGGAGAAAGCTGCAAACGCTGACGCTCGCGCACGAACAGTTCGACGCCGAGCTGTTCTTCCATTTGTTTAAGCCGGGTCGACAAGTTGGACGGCACCCGGTGCAAACGCTCGGCGGCACGGGTGATGGAGCCCTCCTCGGCCACGGCCTGGAAAATCCGCAATTGACTAAACTCCATCACCTTTCTCCAAAACTGAACAAGTTACTCACTATTATTCATTTTTACAGAAAGTCAATCCGCTTTAGCCTGATGGTCACTCGCTGCTCCCAGGAAAAAACATCATGTCACCGCTGATCCGCTTACTAGCCAGCTTTATCGCCTTGATGATGGCCATGGGCATTGGCCGCTTCGCACTCACCCCGCAAATGCCGCATTTGCTCAGCGAAGGCCAGATCGACCTGACCGGCGCTGGCCTGATTGCGGCGGCCAACTACCTGGGCTATTTCGTCGGCGCGGTGGATTCGATATTCGCCCGCAGCCATCACCATGTACGCGGACGTTTGTACGGTGGGCTGTGGTTATGTGTGCTGCTGACCCTAGCGTCGTACTGGGCCCATGGGTTCTGGCCGCATCTGCTGTTGCGCTTCGGTACCGGCGTGGCGAGCGCCTGGGCGTTGGTGATGATCACTAGCCTCAGCCAGCCACTGGCCATTGCCGCCGGGCGCCCACGCTTGGGTGCACTGGTATTTGCCGGGCCGGGGCTGGGGATTCTGTTGACCGGGCTGCTGGCGCTGGGCTCCAACCTGCTGGGGCAAGATTCTGCGACCTTGTGGCTGGTGTATGGCGTGGTCGCGCTGGTCATGCTGCTGGCAATCCTGCCGTTCCTGCCCAAGCCTTCCGCCACCAGCTCCCCCGTTGCCAGCCACACCGACGTGGCCAGCAACGGCAGCATCACTCACCTGTGCTGGATCTACGTGTTGTATGGCCTTGGCTACATCATCCCGGCGACGTTCCTGTCACAGATGGCCAGCGCGCAATTCAAAGGCGCCTGGCAGGCGGACCTGTTCTGGCCCTGCTTTGGCCTGGCTGCTGCGATTGGCGTGGTGGTCGCGAGCTTGCGCCGCAAGGACCCGCACACCACCCGTCGCTGGCTGATGACCACCCTTTGGCTGCAAGCGGCCGGGGTGTTTGCCTGCCTGCTGGGCAACGGTTGGGGCCTGGCGCTGGGAGTGTTGCTGTGCGGCGGGCCATTCCTGGCGTGCATGCAACTGGTGATGGCGCGCTTGCGTGAGGTCGCCCCCCACGGCTACCAGCGCAGCACCGGGTTGCTGACCGCCAGCTTTGCAATCGGCCAATTGAGCGGGCCGTTGCTGGCGTCGGTGAGCAGCCACCTCAGCGGTGGCCTGCAACCGGCGCTGGTGGTCGCCGGCGCCGGATTGCTAGTGGCCGGATCGGTACTGGTCAGCCGGCAATCATCGGCACAGGCGCGCGAACCTGTTCACGCCGCGCCAGCACCAGGAAAAACAGCCCACCCAGGAAGCAGCCGGTAAACCAGGCGAAGTTGGCCATGCCCTGTAGCGCCGGGGTAAAGGTGATCGCGACGCCCACCAGCGTCGCGGGCACCAGTGCCTTGACCGCCGTCCAGTTTACGCCGCCGTCAAAGTAGTAGCGTCCGCTCGGGCTGTCATCGAACAGCGCATCCACGTCGATCTTCTGTTTTTTGATCAGGTAGAAATCCACCAGCAGAATCCCGAACAACGGCCCGATAAACGCGGCAAGGATGTCGAGGGTGTAGTGGATCATCAACGGGTTGTTGAACAGGTTCCATGGAGTGATGAAGATCGACGCCACCGCCGCAATCATTCCACCGGCACGCCAGCTGATTTTGCTCGGTGCCACGTTGGCAAAATCAAAGGCCGGCGAGACGAAGTTGGCCACGATGTTGATGCCGATGGTCGCGGTAACGAAGGCGAACGCCCCCAGCAGCACGGCCATGTCATTGTCGATGCGCGAAACGGTAGCGATTGGGTCGTGGAGCATTTCACCAAACACCGGCAAGGTGCCCGAGACGATCACCACGGTGACCAAGGAGAACGCCAGGAAATTTACCGGAAGGCCCCAGAAGTTGCCGCGACGTACGTCCTTCATCGTCCGGCAGTAGCGGCTGAAATCACCGAAATTCAGGGTTGGCCCGGAGAAGTACGACACCACCAAGGCGGTCGCCACGATGATTTGGCCAAACGCTTGCCAGCCTGACAGGGACTTTTCCGCCAGGGTGAAATTGATATTCGCCCAGCCCGCCTTCCAGACTATCCAGCCGGCCAGGGCAAACATCACCGCATAGACGATGGGCCCCGCCCAGTCGATAAAACGACGGATGGATTCCATGCCGGCCCAGAACACCAGCGCCTGGAGCGTCCACAGGCTGAGAAAACCAAACCAGCCCAAGTACGACAGACCGGCAAAATGCGGCTCTGCGTATGCCGCCATCTGTGGGAAAAAGCGCAGCACCACAATGATCAGTGCGCTGGACGCCAGGTACGTCTGGATCCCGTACCAGGCCACCGCGATCAAGCCGCGAATCACTGCCGGGATGTTCGCCCCAAAAACCCCAAAGGCCAGCCGGCAGATCACCGGGTAAGGCACCGCCGCCTGTTGGCTCGGCTTGGCCACCAGATTGGCGATCAATTGCACAATGCAAATCCCGGCGAGCAAGCCAATCAACACTTGCCAACTGGCCAGCCCCAGGGCGAAGAGGCTGGCGGCGAATACGTAGCCGCCGACGCTGTGCACGTCGCTCATCCAGAAGGCGAAGATGTTGTACCAGTTCCATTTTTGCGGCAGCGGCCCCAGGTCCTGGTTGTACAGGCGCGGGCTGTAGCCTTTGGGTAATTGTTCGGTCATCGCAGGGCTCCTCGTAAATACCGGCCTGCCACCCGCGACGGGAGTGCGTACGGGAGGCGGCATCGTTTGTATACGAGTTGATGAGCAGAATGCGTGCCAATGAATTAAAACTCGGCACAATCCCTCTGAAACAACGGTCTTCAGAAGGTTACACAATGGAGCAGGGATGATTAGACGCTGCAGGCTCGCTCAGGAATGGTGCAGACCAATCCTGTACACAATCAATTGCGCACCCTGCGTGCACATTGATAGCCGACGGTGCAGCAAACGGCGCTGAGGAAGGTACCCCACGCAATATCCATGATGGCTAGCCCGGCGGACCAGCCCTGCAAAGTCGCCCAATTGCTCAGATCATAAGTGCCATAAGCCACCAACCCCAGGAATGCGCCCAGCCGCGCGGCACGCTGCCAGCCGCCGCTCGCCAAAGCCGGAAGGACGACAAACACCACACAACCGAATACGTAGAGGAGATAGAACGCCGCGGCCGGGAACAGGCGCGGCTGGTCGAGCATCAGTGGGCCGAGCAGCGCTTTGTAGGTCGGCCCCATCAGGACGCCGAGCCAAAGACCGTCGAGGATCAGAAAAGCAAGCAAGGTGCCGATGTAGGCGAAGAGTGTTTTCCTGGACATCCTGGCGGGCCTTTTGTAGGAGCGAACGTGCTCCTACAAAAGAGCAAACCCGGATCAGCTTAGTTCAATGCGATCCGCATGGATCACGATGTGACCCTGTTTGTAGAGGGCACCGATGGCCTTCTTGAAGTTGCCTTTGCTGACACCGAACAAACTGCTGATCACTGCCGGATCGCTTTTATCGCTGACCGGCAAGGTGCCGTTGTTGTCACGCAGCTTGGCGAGGATCTTCGAGTTCAGGCTGGAGGCCGCTTCTTCACCGACCGGCTGCAGGCTCAGGCTGATATTGCCATCGGCGCGGATTTCCTTGATGAAGCCTTTCTCTTCCTTGCCCGGGCGCAGGAACTTGAACACTTCGTTCTTGTGGATCAGGCCCCAGTGCTTGTTGTTGATAATGGCCTTGAAGCCCATGTCGGTGGCCTCGGCCACCAACAAATCAACTTCCTGGCCGACCTTGTAGGTGGCCGGGGTCTTGTCCAGGTAGCGGTCAAGGCGCGCAGTGGCGGTGATGCGCTTGGTGTGTTTGTCGAGGTAGACATGCACCACGCAATATTCACCCGCGGTCAGCTGGCGCTTTTCTTCGGAGTAAGGCAGCAGCAAATCCTTCGGCAGGCCCCAATCGAGGAATACACCGATGCTGTTGACTTCAACCACTTTCAGACTGGCAAATTCACCCACCTGTACTTTTGGTTTTTCGGTGGTCGCGATAAGTTTGTCATCGCTGTCCAGATAAATGAAAACGTTGAGCCAGTCTTCATCTTCACTGGGAATATCTTTGGGGATATAACGGTTGGGCAAGAGGATTTCGCCCTCTTGATCACCATCCAGGTACAAACCAAAGTTAGTGTGTTTAACCACTTGCAAGCTGTTGTAGCGCCCGACTAAAGCCATCTCAAATACCCTCATTGCGTGGGCGGCATTCTACCCGAGTTGACGGCGGCGGTCCCGTGTAGCGGCGTACAGCCCTGAAAAATCATGGGTTTGCCGGACGGCGCTCCGCTCGTCAGATCATCAGCCTGAATTCTGCAGGCGCCCCGGGCATGTTTTCTTGCTCGGTTTCGATTTAAAACAGCAAGTTAGGTGACTATTTCAATCATTCATTGCAGACAATTCATAAGCCCGCCGTATATTTCAGGGGGATATTTGCCAAGCAATTGTCAAGCATTTCATGTACGATACATGGCCAAGTTAATTTTCTACAGGTTAGTGGCCGCCATGCGCGTAAAAGCATCCAACAGCAAAGCAAAGCCAGCTCCCGCCGTTGAAACCAGCGAATCGATCAACAGCCAAATCGCTGCATTCCTCAAGCAGGGCGGCGAAATCCAGCAGATTGCCAAAGGCGTAAGCGGCCAGACTTTCGGCCCGTCCAAGCAGATCACCCTGGGTAAAAAGTAATACTGGCGCATCACACCTGGTCCCTAAGCGCTTTGCCTTTCAAGGCGCTAGGACTAGAGCCCGCAACACCCTCTGATCCACCCCCTTTTACACCAATCGACGAACGGGCTTCATCTGCGAACCATCGCCGGTATGCTTGCACACGTCTAGATCGGGCATTTGCCTGATTTTTCCCGTTACTGCTCCTCGCTTTTCATGGAGTGAAGCATGCTCAAATCCTGCATTTTCCTGGCCGGTGCCCTGTTGGCCTGCCCCCTTGCCGAAGCGCAGGTTTTCCAGCGTGAATTGGGTGATTTCGACCTGAAATTGGGCACGACACCCAGCCGAAGCATGGCCCAAGGCCTGGTAAAACCCACCGCACCCGGGAGCGACTCGTTCCACGGCGGTCTGGACCTGAGCCACGGCAGCGGCCTGTACCTCGGCCAATTCTCACCGAGTATGGGGATTTCCCCTACCAGCAATCTGGAAGTCGATTCCTACCTGGGCTTCAAGCGCCCTTTTGACCAGACCCTGGGCTACGAACTGGGGATGATTCACTACAGCTATCCCAAGCTGAGCCCCCTCGACAGCCAGGAGTTCTACGGCGGCCTGACCGTGCTGGGCAACCGCTTCGGCGCCTCCTTCAGCAACGACCCGGACCGCCAGGACAGCACCTTGTTTGCCGACCTCGGCGGCACCAAGCCTTTTGGCATCGGCGTCAGCATGAAGTACACCACCCACCAACTGGGCACTCCGGTCTCAGTCGCCGATGGCAGCTCCATCCGCAGTTTCAGCGATTGGTCAGTGCAATTCTCCCGGCCGTGGATGGGCGTCGACCTGAACCTGATCTACAGCGACTCCAGCCTCAGCGGCGGCGATTGCTCAGCCTACTCCGGACACAACTCGCAATGCGACGGACTATTGACCCTGAAAGCAGAGCGGGCGTTTTATTGATGGGCTGAACTGTCGCTGCACTGACGGGTTCAGATGCAATACTCTCGTCTGCGCAAGGACTCGCTCATGCTGCGCCGGTTAAAACTTCTGGTGATGTTGCTGACCCTCAGCCTGGTACTCGCCGGCTGCAATCGGGTAGGCCTGGCCTATCGCAATCTGGATGTGATCATCCCCTGGACCCTCAGCGACTACCTGGAGATGAATGCCGGGCAGAAGAGCAGGTTCAACGACAAACTCAAGGAACACCTGGCTTGGCATTGCACCACTCAATTGCCGGGCTACCTGGACTGGCTCGACCGCCTGCAACAGATGGTCGACAACAACCAGGTGACCGACGCAGCCCTGCAAACCCGGACTACCGAGGCCAAGCAAGCCATTGCCGAAAGCGCCCGGGCGATCACGCCGTCCGCCGTCGAGCTATTGCAGGGGCTGGACGACCAGCAAGTACAGGATATGGAGCAGGCATTCGCCAAGGACCTGCGCAAGCGTCAGGACGAATACCTGAAACCGCCCCTCGAGCAGCAGATCAAGGAGCGCGCCGAGCGTATGAACAAGCGCCTCGATGCGTGGCTCGGGCCGTTAAGCGTCAGCCAGCAGAATCGCGTCACCGCCTGGTCGATCGCCTTGGGTGAGCAGAACCAACAATGGATTGGCAACCGCGCCCACTGGCAAACGCTATTTATCGCAGCGGTCAAAGACCGCCATAGCAGCGATTTCCCACAGAAGATCGAGCAACTGCTGGTGGACCGCGAAAGCCTGTGGACCCCGGAGTACCGCCAGGCCTACGCCCAGACCGAAACCGCAGCCCGTAGTTTGATCGTCGACCTGATGGCGCAAAGCACCGTACAGCAACGCCAGAAGCTCACGCAGAAGATCGACAAGGTGCGCAGCGACTTCAAGGCCCTTAAATGCCTAAAGGCTGGCACCCCGTAGACATCAGGCAATCTGTGCTTTCGACGACACTTCGTCAAACGTCGCCGGATCCAGCGCATCCGCCTGCTCGTCCAGCACCTGCCGCGGGTGATTATCGCCGGGGATGCTGCTGTCGATCAGGCTCAGCAGCTGAGAGCCGCGCAGGGTCAATTTGAAATTCTCACCATTGCCGCACTCTTCCTCTGACCTCGACTCAATAAAGCCGTGCTTGAACAATAACGCCTCGTAATCCGCTGCGAGCTTTTTAAACTCATCGAGATTACCGATGTGCTCTCCGGCAGCAGCCCTTCTAGTCGCTTCCTCTTCGGCATATTTGCGCGGGGCGAAGTTGGCGCCACCGTTCTGTACCTCATGCAGCAATCGTTCGATCAAATCCCAATCGTAAGTCGTCATCCTGATTCCTCCTGAAGGCACACGAAATAGGCCCTTCAAAGGTGTGACATGCCGGACCCATCGTCCGTTCAGCCTAGCGGACAGGCGCGATTTCGCTGAACTTTTAAGCGTTCGCAACCCTCAACCGAACATCATCGCCATGGAGGTCCGAATCATGAAAACCCTGCTGAATATGGCCGTCGCGGCCACGCTGCTCGCCGCCCTGCCCGCCTGGGCCTGCACGCTGGAAGAAGCCACCGCCAAGCGTGAACAACTGGCCAAGGAGGTGACCAAGCTCACCCAACAGAACCCGGAGAAGGCCAAGGAGATCAACGAAGAGCTGCAGAACATGAAGCTGGAAACCGCCAGCGCAGACCTGCCCGACAAGTGCCAACTGATCGAACAGCGCCTCAAGGAAATGGACGAGGCCGCTGCAAAAGCCAAAAACTGAGGCGAAAAAAAACCGGACATTGTCCGGTTTTTTTATGGCTCAAGCCTTACTCGGCAGCCGGTGCTTCCGGCTTGCGGCGCTTCAGAGGCGCCATGCCATCCTTGCTGACCAACGACAGGTTGTCGGTCTTTGGACGGTTGGCAATCTTGCGTTTGGTCGGCGACTTGGCACCGGCCTTCTTCTTGTCGCCCTTGGCGTCGACCTTTTTCTTCTTCACGCCAACAGCCTTGCCCGACGCCTTGACCTTCTTCGGCCCGCCGTAGGTGCCTTTGACTTCCTTGATGGTGCGGCGCTCGAACGACTGCTTCAAGTAGCGCTCGATGCTCGACATCAGGTTCCAGTCGCCATGGCAGATCAGCGAGATCGCCAGGCCATCGTTGCCAGCACGCCCGGTACGACCGATACGGTGTACGTATTCGTCGCCGCTGCGGGGCATGTCGAAGTTGATCACCATGTCCAGGCCATCCACGTCCAGGCCGCGGGCGGCAACGTCGGTGGCCACCAGGATCTTCACGCCGCCTTGCTTGAGGCGGTCGATGGCCAGCTTGCGGTCCTTCTGGTCTTTTTCACCGTGCAGGACGAACGCCTTGTACTCCTGAGCCACCAGGCGACCGTATATACGGTCGGCCATGGCCCGGGTGTTGGTGAACACGATGGCCTTCTGATAGGTCTCGTTGGCCAGCAACCAGTTGAGGATCTGCTCTTTGTGCACGTTGTGGTCAGCGGTGATGATCTGCTGACGGGTGGTCGAGTTCAGGTCGCTGACATTGTTGACCTGCAAGTGCTCAGGGTTGTTCAGGACCTTGGCAACCATGTCACGCAGGGTCGAACCACCGGTGGTGGCCGAGAACAGCATGGTCTGCTGGCGGTTCACGCACTCTTGCACCAGGCGCTGCACGTCGTCGGCAAAGCCCATGTCGAGCATGCGGTCGGCTTCGTCGAGCACCAGGACTTCAACTTCCTTGAGGTCCAGGTTGCCGGCGTTCAGTTGTTCGATCATCCGGCCCGGGGTGCCGATCAGGATGTCCGGCACCTTGCGCAGCATGGCAGCCTGGACCTTGAAGTCTTCACCGCCGGTGATCAGGCCGGACTTGATGAAGGTGAACTGCGAGAAGCGCTCCACTTCCTTCAAGGTCTGCTGGGCCAGTTCGCGGGTCGGCAGCAGGATCAGGGTCTTGATGCTGACACGGACTTTCGCCGGGCCGATCAGACGGTTAAGAATCGGCAGGACGAAAGCGGCGGTCTTGCCACTCCCGGTTTGAGCCGTCACCCGCAGGTCACGCCCTTCGAGCGCGAGCGGGATGGCCGCTGCTTGCACAGGCGTTGGCTCGACAAATTTAAGCTCGGCCACGGCTTTGAGCAGGCGTTCGTGCAGGGCGAATTGGGAAAACACGGGTGCTACCTCGAAGAAATACAAAAAAACAGCTGCATAGGGTAACGGTTTCGGGCGCTCAGGCCGAGTTTCTTTACGCGAACTGCGTTAATCAGCCGCTTTTTTGTCAGAGAATTTGTCCACAACGACAACTTTGACTTGCTTAAATGCTCTAATCGCCCCGTCACGTCCTACAGAAGAATCGCGTTTACCCATGGATATCAAACAGCTCTGGCTCAACGTCAAAGACCTTTGGGGCACCCTCGACGAACATCCGCTGCTGCACTCCAGCCTGGCGCTGGTGGTGTTGCTGGTGGTGGCATTGCTGCTCGGACGAGTGGCTCGGTACCTCATCCTGCACGCCGTCAAGTTGCTGGGCCGGCAACCCGCGCTGCACTGGCTCAACGACCTGCGGCACAACAAAGTCTTCCACCGCCTGGCGCAGATGACGCCGTCGCTGGTGATCCAGTTCGGCCTGTACCTGGTGCCGGACTTGAGCAAGACCGCCACCCTGTTCATCGGCAATGTCGCCCTGGCGTTCACCATTCTGTTCATGGTGCTGGCGATCAGTGCACTGCTCAACGCCCTGCTGGATATCTACGCCCGCACCGAACACGCCCGCACCCGCTCGATCAAGGGCTACGTGCAGTTGGCGAAAATGGTGCTGTTCGTGTTTGGCGCCATCATCATCGTCGCCACCTTGATCGACCGCTCGCCGCTCTTGCTGCTTTCCGGTTTGGGTGCGATGTCGGCAGTGATCCTGTTGGTCTACAAGGACACCCTGCTGTCGTTCGTCGCCAGCGTGCAGTTGACCAGCAACGACATGCTGCGGGTCGGCGACTGGATCGAAATGCCCCAGGTCGGCGCGGACGGTGACGTGGTGGACATCACCCTGCACACCGTGAAGGTGCAGAACTTCGACAAGACCATCGTCTCGATTCCCACCTGGCGCCTGATGTCCGAGTCGTTCAAGAACTGGCGCGGCATGCAGGCTTCCGGTGGCCGGCGAATCAAGCGCAGCCTGTACATCGATGCCAGCGGCGTGCGTTTCATCCGCGACGACGAAGAGCTGAGGCTTTCCCAGGTACACCTGCTGACCGACTACATGAGCCGCAAGAAGGCCGAGCTCAAGGCCTGGAACGAAGCCCAGGGAAATGTCGCCGCGATGTCGGCCAACCGTCGGCGCATGACCAATATCGGCACCTTCCGCGCGTATGCCTTGGCCTATTTGAAAAGCCATCCGGAAATCCAGCCGAACATGACCTGCATGGTGCGGCAGATGCAGACCACGGCCCAGGGCATTCCGCTGGAGATCTACTGCTTCACCCGCACCACCGCATGGGCTGACTACGAGCGGATCCAAGGCGATATCTTCGATTACCTGCTGGCAGTACTGCCGGAGTTTGGCTTGAGCCTGTACCAGCAGCCGAGTGGCGGTGACTTGCGGGCGGGGATGTTGCCGGCGGTGCTGGGGGCCAGTCACCTGCCCCCGGCGGAAAAGGCAGTGATGTAACAACAAAAAACGGCACAACCTGCGTTGTGCCGTTTTTTTTTGCGTTCAGCCTTACTTGACCTGACGCTGCGGCGCACCGTGCACCATGGTGTAGGCGTAATCCACGCCCATGCCGTAAGCACCGCTGTGCTCCAGGACCAGGCCCATCACCGCGTCGTAAGTCTCTTTGTGAGCCCAGTCACGCTGGTACTCCAGCAGCACTTGCTGCCAGGTGACCGGTACCGCGCCGGCCTGAATCATCCGCTGCACCGACATGTCGTGCGCTTCTTTGCTGGTGCCGCCGGAGGCATCGGTGACGATGTACACCTCGTAGCCTTCGGCCAGGGCTTCCAGGGCCGGGAAGTTCAGGCAAACCTCGGTCCACAGGGCCGCCATGATCAGCTTCTTGCGGCCGGTGGCCTTCACCGCGGCCACCAGTGCCTTGTCTTCCCAGGAGTTCATCGAAGTGCGCTCGATCGGCTGCTGGTCCGGGAACACGTTCAACAGCTCCGGCCAGATGTAGCCGCTGAAGCTCTTGGTCTCAACCGAGGTCAGGATGGTCGGCACGTTGAAGATCTTGGCGGCCTTGGCCAGCGCCACCGTGTTGTTCTTCAGGGTCTGGCGATCGATCGACTGCACGCCAAAGGCCATCTGTGGCTGGTGGTCGATCAAGATCAGGGTGGAGTTGGTTGGGTTGAGCAATTCGCGAATAGACATGGTGACTTCCTTTTAATGTTTTCGATTCGGTAAGGGGTGCGTTCAGCGCCGCTTTGAAGCTTTGCTGGCGGCTTGGAAGTAACTTTACGGGCTGGATAAAATCGAGACAATTACCTAAAATTGAGAATCATTGATTCTAAAAAAGGGACAATCATGGATCGCATTGAATGCATGCGCGCGTTTGTCGTCACCGTCGGCGAGAACGGCTTTGCGGCCGCCGCGCGCGCCATGGACGTACCGCGCTCAAAAGTCAGCAAACAGATTCAGGCTCTGGAAGAAGCCATAGGCGTGCAACTGCTTCAGCGCACCACCCGCAGCCTGCATTTGACAGAGGCCGGGGCCGAGTATTTTGAAGCGGCACGTGAAGTACTGGCCGCCCTGGATGAGGCCGAACAGAGAGCCAGAGACGGCATAGGGGAGCTACGGGGAGTGTTGCGGGTCAATGCGCCGATGTCGTTCGGGCTGCACCGCCTGGGAAGATTGATTCCGCTGTTCCATGAACAGCATCCGCATATCGAGCTGCAACTGGTGCTCAGCGACCAGCAGGTGGACCCGGTACGCGGCGGGTTCGATGTGACCATCCGTATCGCCAGCATGCCAGACTCAACGATGATCGCTCGCCAACTGGCGCCGGCACCACGAATCATGGTGGCAGCGCCAGCCTACCTGGCACGCGCGGGCACACCGCAAACCCCGCAAGACCTGCGCCAGCACCAATGCCTCAATTATGGCTATCTGCAAAGCGGCGTCAGCCTGCAACTGAGCAAGGGCCAGGAAACCCAGCGGGTCAACGTTACCGGCCCTCTACACGCCAACAATGGCGACCTGCTGGCCCAGGCGGCAGAAGCCGGGATGGGCATCGCCCTGTTGCCGGACTTTATCGTCGAAGACGCCCTGAACGCCGGACGCCTGGTGCCGGTGCTCTGCGAATGGCAGGCGCCGGCAATCACCATCAACGCGGTTTACTCGTCAGCGCGACGCGTGCCGCAAAAGACCCGCACGTTCATTGATTTTTTGGTGACGCAGTTGGCGCCGACGACCGCAGGCCCAACCGGCTGATCCACACCGCCGCCAGGATCACCGAGCCACCCAGGAACAGCCTGCCGAGCGGCTCATGCTGATTCCAGATCAGCAAGTTCAGCAACAACCCCACCGGCACATGCAGGTTATTCATCACCGCCAATGTGCCGCCATTGACCATGCACGCGCCCTTGTTCCACCAGTACATGCCCAGTGCCGTACTGACCAGCCCGAGGAACACCAAAACGCCCCATTGCAACGGTGCTTCCGGCAGGAAATTGGCCTTGCCGAACATCAGGAACGCCGGCAATGCCACCGCCAACGCGCCGAGGTAGAAGTAACCAAAGCGCCGATAGTGCGGTAGATCGCTCGGATGGCGGGCCACCAAGTGCTTATAAAGCACCTGCCCGGCAGCGTAGGTGAAGTTCGCCAGTTGCAGCAGCAGGAAGCCCACGAAGAAGTTCGGGGTGATCTGGTCAAAGCGGATCACCGCCGCTCCCGTCACCGCTACCAATGCGGCCACCAGCGCCCACGGATTGAAGCGGCGGTTCAGGGCGTCTTCGATCAGGGTCACGTGCAACGGCGTGAGGATGGTGAACAGCAACACCTCCGGCACCGTCAGTACTCTGAAGCTCAAATACAGACATACGTAAGTCACGCCAAACTGCAGCGCGCCGATCAACAGCATGCCGCGCATGAACGCCGGTTCTACCGAGCGCCAGCGGGTCAGTGGGATAAACACCAGCCCGGCCAACAGCACGCGCACCAGCACCGCAAAGTAACTGTCGACGTGACCGGCCAGGTATTCGCCGATCAAGCTGAAGGAAAACGCCTGGATCAGCGTCACAACAAGTAGATAGCCCATGCTCGCCTCATTTTGAATGGGCGCGACATTAGCGGTTTTCGGGGCTTTACGAAACTCAAGGCAAAAAAAACCCGACCTCGCTAAAAGCGTCAGTCGGGCGGGAGCACTCAGGAGCAAAAAGTGCAAAGGGAGGTTCGATACGCGTACTTGAAGGGTTGCGTGGAGCTATCTAAACAGCGGGCGATTATCTGACGATTAACATCTCACGCCACTTGGGCGAGCAGTGCCTTGGCCTGGTTCACGCCCTTTTCCTGGAAGTCACCGCCCAGGTTCACCCCTTCGGCGTGAATGAACGTGACGTCGTGGATGCCGATAAAGCCCATGACCTGACGCAGGTACGGTTCCTGGTGGTCGGTGCTGCCGCCGGCATGAATGCCGCCGCGGGCGGTCAGTACAAAGGCGCGCTTGTCGGTCAGCAGGCCCTGGGGGCCGGTGGCGGTGTACTTGAAGGTCACACCGGCACGCAGCACATGGTCCAGCCAGGCCTTTAGAGTGCTGGGAATCGCGAAGTTGTACATCGGTGCGGCCATCACCAACACATCGGCGGCCAGCAGCTCATCGGTCAGTTCGTTGGAGCGATCCAGGGAAGCCTGTTCGATCGTGCTGCGCTGTTCGGCAGGTTTCATCCAGCCACCCAGCAGGTTGGCGTCCAGGTGCGGCACGGGGTTGATGGCGAGGTCACGTACGGTGATCTGATCAGCCGGGTGAGCGACTTTCCATTGACTGATGAATTGTTGGGTCAGTTGGCGGGAGATTGAGTCCTGCTGACGGGCGCTGCTTTCGATGATCAGAACACGGGCCATGATTATGTAAGCTCCATCGGTGAATGCTGTAAGGCGATGGAGTGAAGGTTAATCAGAGCCCGTTCGATTAAAAAGCGTAAAAAATTGCTATAACCCATCTAGAAATTTGTTTATAAGCGGAGTATTGCTGTAGGCGTCCTCCGCTTTTGCCTTATTTCGGTGCGCAGGTCAGTTGGATACGCATCTTGATAATGGCACGGCTGAAATTGACCGTGGTGTTGGTAGTTTTCCCTGCTGCGACCGTGACCTTGCGGGTACGCGGCGCTTCCGGACCATTGGTAAAGCGTACCTTGCACTCCGCGTCATTGGGGCCGTAGTTGGTGAGTTGGATCGAACTGATGTTGCTGTCGACGTCCGACGCGCTGTAATCGATCTTCACGCCCTGAATGTCTTTCGTCACATCGGTACTGAATGCAAACGCACTCAACGGCAGCAGCGTCAGCAGCACACAACAGAATTTTCTCATTCGGCAGTCTCCAATAAGGACCGCCAGCTTAGGACAAGAGGAGCTCATCTTGAAAGCGCCCCGCGTTACCCTTGATCAATGGCGCACCCTGCAAGCCGTGGTCGACCATGGCGGCTTCGCCCAGGCGGCCGAAGCGCTGCACCGCTCGCAATCCTCGGTGAGCTACACCGTGGCCCGTATGCAGGACCAACTCGGCGTGCCGCTGCTGCGCATCGACGGGCGCAAGGCGGTGCTCACCGAAGCGGGTGAAGTGCTGCTGCGCCGCTCCCGGCAACTGGTGAAAAACGCCAGCCAGCTTGAAGACCTGGCCCACCATATGGAACAAGGCTGGGAGGCCGAGGTGCGGCTGGTGGTCGACGCGGCCTACCCCAACGCCCGCCTGGTGCGCGCCCTCACCGCCTTTATGCCGCAAAGCCGTGGCTGTCGGGTACGCCTGCGCGAGGAGGTGTTGTCCGGTGTCGAGGAACTGTTGATGGACGGCATGGCCGACCTCGCCATCAGCGGGTTCATCATTCCGGGTTACCTGGGGACGGAAATGAGCGACGTCGAATTTGTCGCCGTGGCCCACCCCGAACACCCGCTGCACCAACTGCACCGCGAACTGAGCTTCCAGGACCTGGAAAGCCATATGCAGGTGGTGATCCGCGACTCCGGCCGCCAGCAGCCACGGGACGTCGGCTGGCTCGGCGCCGAGCAACGCTGGACCGTCGGCAGCCTGCCCACCGCAGCGACCTTTGTCAGCAGCGGCCTGGGCTTCGCCTGGTTGCCCCGGCACCTGATCGAACGCGAACTCAAGGAAGGCCTGCTCAAGCTACTCCCCCTGGAACGAGGTGGCAGCCGCAACCCGACCTTCTATCTTTACTCGAACAAGGACAAACCCCTGGGCCCGGCCACGCAGATTCTTGTCGAGTTGCTGCGCACCTTCGACACTGCCCCACTGGACGCGCCGTTCGCCGCACCGCAGCAAGCCTGAACAAGGAGTTCCCATGGCCTATTTCGAACATGAAGGTTGCACCCTGCATTACGAGGAATATGGCCATGGCGCTCCGCTGATCCTGATCCACGGCCTGGGCTCCAGTTGCCTAGATTGGGAGCTGCAAGTGCCGGTACTGTCACAGCACTACTGGTTGATCGTGGTGGATGTGCGTGGTCACGGACGCTCCGACAAACCCCGGGAGCGCTACAGCATCGCCGGCTTCACCGCCGACCTGGTGGCCTTGATCGAACACCTGCAACTGCCCCCGGCCCACGTGGTCGGCTTGTCCATGGGTGGCATGATTGCCTTTCAACTGGCGGTGGATGAACCGCAAATGCTCAAGAGCCTGTGCATCGTCAACAGTGCGCCTCAGGTCAAGGTTCGCACGGCCGGCGATTACTGGCAGTGGGCCAAGCGCTGGAGCCTGGCACGCGCCCTAAGCCTGAGCACCATCGGCAAAGCCCTGGGCAACATGCTGTTTCCCAAGCCCGAACAAGCCGAACTGCGGCGCAAGATGGCTGAACGCTGGGCAAAAAACGACAAACGTGCTTACCTCGCCAGCTTCGATGCAATTGTTGGCTGGGGCGTACAGGAACAACTTTCGAAAATCTCCTGTCCAACCCTGGTCATCAGCGCCGACCACGACTACACCCCCGTGGCGCAGAAAGAAATCTATGTAAAACTGCTGCCCGATGCGCGGCTGGTGGTGATCGAAGATTCACGCCATGCCACGCCGCTGGATCAACCCGAACACTTCAATAACACCCTGCTCGATTTTCTCAAGACAGTCGAAACCACAACCCAGGATCACTGACCCATGCTGAAAAAAATCGCCTTCTTTGCCGGTTCCGTACTGTTCGCTGCCAACCTGATGGCGGCCGAACCCGCCAAGGCACCTCACGTCTTGATCACCACCACCAATGGCGACATTGAAATCGAACTGGACCCGGTCAAGGCCCCGATCAGTACCAAGAACTTCCTGGCCTATGTCGACAAAGGCTTCTACACCAACACCATTTTTCACCGGGTAATCCCGGGGTTCATGGTGCAGGGCGGTGGGTTCACGTCGCAAATGTCGCAAAAGCCGACCGAAGCACCGATCAAGAACGAAGCCAGCAACGGCCTGCATAACGTGCGCGGCACCCTGTCGATGGCGCGTACCAACGACCCGAACTCCGCCACCAGCCAATTCTTCATCAACGTTGCAGACAATGCCTTCCTCGACCCGGGCCGTGATGCGGGTTACGCGGTATTTGCCAAAGTGGTCAAGGGCATGGACGTGGTCGACATCATCGTCAACTCGCAAACCACCACCAAACAGGGCATGCAGAACGTGCCAATCGATCCTGTCCTGATCAAGTCGGCCAAGCGCATCGACTGAAGGCTACAGGGAGTTTCGCGCGGTGCCCCCAAGGCACCGCGCACATTTGAACAGGAGAGCCCGCCGCGCGGGCGTCATACCTAATGCTCTATCGTCGTTTTGAACAACTGATCGACATCTTCCGCGACGCTCCCAGCGCGGCCCCTCCCGATAAAGTCCTGCCCTTCTACATCTATTACCTGCGCCAGGTATGGCCGTGCTTTGCCGCCTTGCTGGTGGTGGGCCTGATCGGCGCGCTGATCGAAGTGGCGCTGTTCAGCTACCTGAGCCGCATCATCGACCTGGCTCAGGGCACGCCGCCCGCCAACTTCTTCCAGATCCACGCCAATGAGCTGATCTGGATGGCCGTGGTCGCCCTGCTGCTGCGCCCGATCTTCGGCGCCCTGCATGACCTGTTGGTGCACCAGACCATCAGCCCGGGCATGACCAGCCTGATCCGCTGGCAGAACCACAGCTACGTGCTCAAGCAGAGCCTGAACTTCTTCCAGAACGACTTCGCCGGGCGCATTGCCCAGCGCATCATGCAAACCGGCAACTCCCTGCGCGACTCCGCAGTGGCCGCCGTGGACGCGATCTGGCACGTGGCGATCTACGCCATCAGCGCCCTGGTGCTGTTCGCCGAAGCCGACTGGCGCCTGATGATCCCGCTGATCACCTGGATCATCGCCTACAGCCTGGCCCTGCGGTACTTCGTGCCACGGGTCAAGGAACGCTCGGTGATTTCCTCCGAGGCACGTTCCAAATTGATGGGACGGATTGTCGACGGCTACACCAACATCACCACCTTGAAGCTGTTCGCTCATACGAATTACGAGCAGAACTACGCCAAGGAAGCCATCGTCGAGCAAACCGAGAAAACCCAGCTGGCCAGCCGCGTCGTGACCAGCATGGACATCGTGATCACCACCATGAACGGCCTGTTGATTGTCTTTACCACCGGCCTTGCCCTGTGGCTGTGGACCCAATCCCTGATTTCAGTGGGCGCCATTGCCCTGGCCACCGGACTGGTGATTCGTATCGTGAACATGTCCGGCTGGATCATGTGGGTGGTCAACGGCATTTTCGAAAACATCGGCATGGTTCAGGACGGCCTGAAAACCATCGCCCAACCGCTGGCAGTGACCGACCGCGAGAATGCCCCGCGCCTGGAAGTGCCCCATGGCGAGGTGCGGTTCGATCAGGTGGACTTCCACTACGGCAAGAAGAGCGGAATCATCAGCGGTCTGAACCTGGACATTAAACCGGGTGAAAAAATCGGCCTGATCGGTCCGTCCGGCGCGGGTAAATCTACCCTGGTCAACCTGCTGTTGCGCCTGTACGACCTGCAAGGCGGACGCATCCTGATCGACGGCCAGAACATCGCCGAAGTCGCCCAGGAAACCCTGCGCGAACAGATCGGCATGATCACCCAGGACACCTCGCTGCTGCACCGCTCGATCCGCGACAACCTGCTGTATGGCAAGCCGGACGCCACCGATGAAGAGCTTTGGGCCGCGGTGCACAAGGCTCGCGCCGACGAGTTCATCCCGTTACTGTCGGACGCCGAGGGCCGTACCGGCCTGGACGCCCACGTCGGTGAACGCGGGGTCAAACTCTCCGGCGGGCAACGCCAGCGGATCGCTATCGCGCGGGTGCTGCTCAAGGACGCGCCGATCCTGATCATGGACGAAGCCACCTCCGCGCTGGATTCGGAAGTGGAAGCGGCAATCCAGGAAAGCCTGGAAACCCTGATGCAGGGCAAGACGGTAATCGCCATCGCCCACCGGCTTTCCACCATTGCCAGAATGGACAGGCTGGTGGTGCTGGAAAAAGGCCAGATTGCCGAAAGCGGCAGCCATGCCGAATTGCTCGCACAGGGCGGTTTGTATGCGCGATTGTGGCAACACCAGACCGGGGGGTTCGTCGGAATAGACTGATTCCGTTGGTTAACTGTACCCTCAATTCCGAACAATTCTGACAGTTTTCTCTATCTCACTGGTCTTGCGACACAATCCTGCTGTACTCCAATCAGGCCCCAGGAGGGCCCTGATTTAAGGCAGCAGGGAAGCGTCACAGACCCGTTAATCAGATAGAGCAATCTACTAAGGATGTGTTCATGTCACTGTTCAAGCGTTCCGTTACGGAAGGACTGGGTACGTTTTGGCTGGTGTTGGGTGGCTGCGGCAGTGCGGTACTGGCCGCATCGTCGCCCGTCGGGATCGGGGTGCTCGGTGTGGCCCTGGCGTTCGGGCTCACGGTACTGACCATGGCATTTGCCATCGGGCACATCAGCGGTTGCCACCTAAACCCGGCAGTGTCAGTGGGGCTGGTAGTGGGCGGAAGATTTCCGGCCAGGGAGTTACCGGCGTACATCATCTCTCAGGTATTTGGTGGCATCGTCGCCGCTGCGTTGTTGTACTTCATAGCCAGCGGCAAGCCAGGGTTCGAACTGGCCTCAGGCCTGGCGAGCAACGGCTACGGCGAGCATTCACCCGGTGGTTATTCAATGACGGCAGGCTTTGTGTGTGAGCTGGTGATGACGGCGATGTTCGTGCTGATCATCCTCGGCGCCACCGACCGCCGCGTGCCGGCGGGTTTCGCGCCGATCGCCATCGGCCTCGCGTTGACGCTGATCCACCTGATCTCGATCCCGGTCACCAACACCTCGGTCAACCCGGCGCGCAGTACCGGCCCGGCGCTGATTGTCGGCGGTTGGGCGCTCCAGCAGTTGTGGATGTTCTGGCTGGCGCCGATCCTCGGTGCAGTGGTCGGCGGCATTACCTATCGATGGCTGGGCACGGAAAAACCCGCCTGAGCCAAACGGGTTCAGCCCTGCCGGTAAGGCAGGGCTGCCCTCGCCTCCTCGGCATACGCCAGGATCCCCACGCTTTCGCGCTCCAGGAAATCCGCCACCGCGGTCTTCAAACCCGGATGTCGCAGGTAATGCCAGGAATGCGTGATCACCGGCTCAAACCCGCGAATCAACTTGTGCTCGCCCTGGGCACCCGCGTCAAAGCGCTGCAGGCCATGGGCAATCGCGTAGTCCATGCCCTGATAGAAACACGTCTCGAAATGCAGCCGGTCGAACTCGGCCAGGCAGCCCCAGTAACGCCCATAAAAGCTGTCGCCGCCGATCAGGCTGAAGGCCATGGCCACCGGCCGTGAACCTTGCTTGGCCAGCACCACGCGAATCGCCTCGGGCATGCGCTCGGCCAGCAGGCTGAAAAACGCCCGGGTCAGGTACGGCGATTGTCGGCGTATGGCGTAGGTGTTGGCGTAACAGGCGTAGACAAAATCCCACTGCGCCTCGCTCAACTCATGGCCTTGCAACCATTCGAACTCAATGCCCTGCCCCGCTACCTGTTCGCGCTCTTTGCGCATCTGTTTACGCTTGCGTGAACTCAGGGCATCGAGGAAATCCTGAAAGTCACGGTAACCCCGGCTCTGCCAGTGAAACTGGCAGCCCAGGCGTTGCAGCCAGCCTGGCTGTTGAGCCAGCGCGGTATCCGTCAGGGCGTCGGTAAAGTTGATATGGGCACTGGAAAGGCCTTCGATTTCCAGGTAACCGGGCAGGCTTTTAAGCAGTTCGAAGCCGTCCTCGGCGCGGGCGGCCAACAGGCGCGGGCCGCTGACCGGGCTGAAGGGCACGGCCGTCAGCAATTTCGGGTAATAGTCGATGCCCGCCCGCTCGCAGGCATCGGCCCAGCCGTGGTCGAACACGTATTCGCCGTACGAATGCCATTTGCGATAGCTGGGCAACGCGGCAATCAGCCGGCCACCTTCATAGTGCAGCAAATGCTCCGGCTGCCACCCGGAGTGCGGGCCGATGCTGGCGCTGTCTTCCAGGGCACTGAGGAATGCATGGCGCAGAAACGGCTGATCAGCGGGGACCAACCCATTCCATTCATCGGGCGCAATCTCGGACAGGTTATTCAAACGTTGTAACGGCATCCCATTCCCCGACGGTCACGGCTTTGTGTAGGAGCGAGCTTGCTCGCGATGGTCGTTAACGATAACGCGAGCATTCTGACAGAACGCGGTGATCTCTGGTTCTTTGCGAGCAAGCTCGCGCCTACAAGACTCGACGCAAAAAAAAAGCCCCGCCAAACGGCGGGGCAAACCAAATGAGGAGCGCTTTGACGGATGAAGAAAAAGCGCTTTGGAGCGGTATTGCGGGTTGCTTAGAACACGTACTGCACGCGGGCCACGATGGCGTCACCGCTGTCGTCACCGGCGGCGTTGACGATTTTGTCGGTCTTGGCCTTGATGTAGTTGGCAGAGATTTTCACCGCTTCGTTGGCGTACCAGTTCACCCCAATGATGTTCAGGTTGGCCTTGGCATCGCCCACTTCCCGAGTGGCGGTGTTGCGCACCACGTTTTTGTCATCCACGGTGATGTTGTCGTAGCGGTAGAACACTTCCCACGCGCCGTACTGCTTGTTCTCGGGCTTGATGGTGTCGAACTTGGCCCCGTCGAGTTTGTAGACACGGGATTCGCCGGTCAGGGTGTACGCCACCTGGCCGTAGAAGCCGCTGGCTTTCACGTCCTGATAGGCACTGCTGTCGGCCTTCAGCTTGCGGTTCAGGTATTCGCCCTGCAGGGACAACGGACCACGGGCGAATGCAAATTCGCCGCCGAACACGGTGTCGGTGTCGTAGGCGTCGTTCGCCGTCAGGCTGCCGGAATCCAGGCCCACACCGCCACCAAAGGTCGCTCGGTTGCCGTTGGCACCGGCATCGTTGCCGCCGTTGGTGGAAACGCCACGAACCCCAAGACGTGGACGAATACGCGAGTCGAAGGCCGTGTCTTTCAGGTCACGTACCGCATAATCCAGGCCCAAGTGCAGCACGTTGCCGGTGTCATGCATCGGTGCGAACACCGCACGGGCGTTGAATTGCTTCACGCCTTTGCCGTTCTTGTCGTTGATGTCCTTGGAGGAAACGCTGGCCGACAGGTAAGCCATGTCACCGACGACCGAACTGGCCTGGATACCCATGCCGTTGGCGTGGGAGTGAATCCAGTCAGCGACTTCATACGCCGCGTTGCGGTCGATGCCGGTCACCCACTTGGAGCTGGTGGCTTTTTCCAGGCCGAAGTCTTCGTCGAAGCGGCCGGCACGGATCACGACAGGCTTGAAGCCGGTGTAGGACAGGGACGCTTCGTCGAAGTAACCATCATCGGCGTTGCCGGAGTTGTGGGACAGGTCGTAGTTGACCTGGTACTTCCAGTCCTTGTAGACGGTGCCGCCAAACTCGATGTAGGCGCGGCGGAAATAGGCCGCGTCAGCCGAGTCACCGTTCTTGGTGTAATAGCCATCAAACGTGCCGTAATCGGCCTGCAAACGACCACCCAGCTTGAAGCTGAAATTCTGGTCGGTGGTTGCAACCTCAAGGCCGCCCTTGGTTTTGACAACGATATCGGCGCCGTCAGTTGTGACAGTACCGGCGAAAGCCTGGGCGGTGACAGCCAGGGCCAAGGCGCTGGCCGAGAAACCGGCGAAGTGCTTACGGATCATCGAAGAATTCCCCTAATTGATGGTCTTGTGCATTGGTAAAAAACGCGGTTTAGAGCCGCTGGTGTTGGGGGGCGATCTTGGCGAGGGGATATTTCAGCCGGGTTGCTGGAACATAAAGATTTTGTTACTCGGGAACTTTTTAATAGCCATTCGAAATAAGACGAAGCCTACGTAAATCAAGGCTTCAGCCTATAAAAATGGTAAAAATGCCAGATGTTGCGAAATGTAAAAACAATCGAGAAAAATGAATATTTTTTCATGTTGTTTATTTTTTGAGCAAAAAAAAGCCCACATCATTTATCGATGCGGGCTTCGTTTTTGTGTGAAAAGTGACGGGTATTACTGGTCGCGGGAACGCTCGGCGGCCAGGCGTTCGGCCAACGCATCAACATCGTCGATGGGCGGCTCGGGCAGGATCTTCAGCGTCGCCTGCATCAAGCGCATCTGCCGGATAAAGCGCCGGCAGTTGGGGCAGAACATCAGGTGATGACGCACCAGCAGACGTTCGCGAAAGGTCAGTTGCCCATCGAGATAGTCACTGGAACGCGCCACTTGTTCTTTACAGGTCAACATTCGCCGGTTTCCTCAAAATGCTCCACCGTGGCGAAGACTTTAAGCCGTGCTCGATGCAGCAGCACACGAACATTGGAGAGCGATAGTGTCAGAAGATTACAAATCTCCTCCAACTCCAGCCCCTGACGTTCGCGCAGCAGCAGTACGCTGCTTTGCAGCTCGGAAAGACTGGCCAGCGTGTGTTCCAGGCATTTGCGCAGCTCGTCTTCGGTGAGCAGCGCTTCGGGAGTGTCCTGATGCCAGGCAAACGGCGCGACGGCCCAGTGGCCATCGTCAGGCACAAAGCGGTCATCGCCGATGGTGCCGTGGGGCGATGGCAGGTCATCGAGCAGCACTTCCCGGCGATTCTGCTTGTAGCGGCCTTTGGCCGAGTTGGCCGTGATGGTCAGCAGCCAGGTCTTGAGGCTGGAGCGCCCCTCGAACTTCGCCAGGTTGCGCACCACCGACAGCCAGGCGTCCTGGACCACCTCATCGGCATGGCGCTGGCCAACGATGGCATAGGCCACGGCACGCATCGCGCTTTGGTAGGTGGTGACCAACTCCTTGTAGGCCCGCTGCTCACCCTTGAGCAATCGTTCAAGCAGGTGCGCGTCGTCCGCTGCTGCCATTCAAGACCTCGATTTCAAAACATGATCAGCGTTTGCGCAGAATCACGCTACCAATCGAATACCCGGCGCCAAACGAGCTGAGCACGGCCACAGCGCCCTTGGGCAAGTCGTCCTGGTAGGTGTGAAACGCAATCACCGAACCCGCGGAGCTGGTGTTGGCGTAAGTATCGAGGATCACCGGCGCTTCTTCCACCGAAGCCTCACGGCCCAGCAGTTTCTTGACGATCAGGTGGTTCATGCTGAGGTTGGCCTGATGCAGCCAGAAGCGCTTCACGTCGCCGACATTCAGCTGGTTTTCCGACAGGTGCTTGCCGATCAACTCGGCGACCATCGGGCAGACATCACGGAAGACTTTGCGGCCTTCTTGCACGAACAGCTTGTCGGGGGCACCGATGCCCTCTTCCGCCGCGCGGTTGAGGAAACCGAAGTTGTTGCGGATGTTGTTGGAGAACTTGGTCAGCAGCTTGGTGCTCACTACGTCGAACTGGTGCTCGGAAGTGGCCAGGTCGGCCCGCTCGAGAATCACGGCGGTGGCGGCATCGCCAAAGATGAAATGGCTGTCGCGGTCACGGAAGTTCAGGTGGCCGGTGCAGATCTCCGGGTTGACCATCAGGATCGCCCGGGCCTGGCCCAGCTGGATGCTGTTGGCGGCATTCTGGATGCCGAAGGTCGCCGAGGAACAGGCCACGTTCATGTCAAAGCCGAAACCCTGGATACCCAGCGCTTCCTGGACTTCAATGGCAATCGCTGGATACGCCCGCTGCAGGTTGGAACAGGCGACGATCACACCATCGATGTCGGCGGCGGTCCTGCCGGCGCGCTGCAAGGCTTGCTCGGCAGCACTGACGGCCATCTGGCAGAGGATCGACCACTCGTCGTTGGAGCGCTCCGGCAGGCGTGGCGCCATGCGCTGTGGGTCGAGAATGCCGGCCTTGTCCATGACAAAGCGGCTCTTGATGCCCGAGGCCTTTTCGATGAAGGCGGCGCTGGATTCGGTCAGCGGCTCGACGTCACCGCGTTCGATGGCTGCGGCGTTATCCAGGTTGAACTGTTGCACGTAAGCATTGAAAGACTGCACCAGCTCTTCGTTGGAGATGCTGTTGGCCGGGGTGTACAGGCCTGTGCCGCTGATGACGACGTTATGCACGGTCGTTCCTCTAAATCTGTTCAGGCAGAAGGGTATTGGTACCGTCGTACCAAACCGTAAGTAGTTTTATGCCGCCCAGCGGCCTTCAAACTGGTAACGCTTTATTCCATCGCGCCATGGCTGCGCCAGCCCAATTCGACGATCCCGGCATTTATAACCGCGAAGTTTGCCATAAAGCCTGGGGTTTGGCGCCATTTGCTCGACGGGCGCCTGTCCCCGGGATTGTGGTCACGCTTCGACCAGGCTCCATTGCTTGCTCAGGCGCTTGTCGGAAATCGGTACCTTGGTGCCCAACTGCTGGGCAAACAGCGATACCCGGTATTCCTCCAGCCACCAGCGATACAGCTCCAACTGAGGGTCGCGCTTGCCTTCCTGGGCGTGCTTGTTGAGGCGATTCTGATACTGGCTCCACAACCCACTCAGTTCGGTACTCCAGACCCGATCCTTCTGCACCTGGCTCGGCAGTTTCTCCAGGCGCAACTCGATAGCCTTGAGGAAACGCGGCAGCTCCTTGAACCATTGCGCCGAGGTTTCCCGCACGAAACCGGGATACACCAGGTTGCTCAATTGCTGCTTGATGTCATTGAGAGCCACGGCCTGGGCCAGGTCAATCTTGCCTTTGAAGCGTTTTTGCAGGCCATGCCACAGTTTCAGGATGTCGAGGGTCAAGCGCGCCTGGCGCTCGGCATGTTCGGCCCAACTGCCACGCTTGCGCTCGGCCAAGGCGGCCAGGCCGGCGCCGTCACGTGGCAGGCTGGCTTCGCCTTCCAGCACGCAGCTGTCGAGGCTGGCCAACAGAATGTCTTCCACCAGGGCCTCGATACGCCCCAGCTCGCGGTACATCAGCCCCAACTCGGTCAGGCCGGGCAACTTGCCCCGCAGGAATTTTGCCGGCTCGGCCAGTTGCTGCAGCAGCAAACGCTGCAAGGCCCGACGGTGCTGGAACTCCGCCTCGGCGGCGGTGGAGAAACGTCCTTCCTTGACCGTGCCGTTTTCTTCCACCAATGCCGGATACACCGTCATCGACAGGCCGGCGATGTTTTGCTGGGTTTTCTCAGCCACCGCCGCGAAGACCTTGGCTTCCACCGGCTGCTGGCTTTTCGCGGTCTGCGGTACGGCCAATGCGGCCTGGCTGGCTTCAGCGAAACGTGCAGTCAGCTCGGCCAGGTCGCGGCCTTCACCGAGGAACTTGCCCTGGCCGTCGACCACTTCCAGGTTCATTTTCAGGTGGTTTTCCACCTGTTGTGCGGCCTCGGCCCAGGCTTCATCGCTGACCCGTGCCCCGGTCATGCGCAGCAACTCGCGCCCCAATGCCTGGGGCAACGAGCCTTGGCCAAATTCGATGCGTTGCAGGGCGGCCTTGACGAAGTCCGGCACCGGCACGAAGTTCTTGCGCAGGGCCTTGGGCAAGTTGCGCACCAGGGCAATGCACTTGGCCTCGATCACACCCGGCACCAGCCACTCCAGGCGCTCGGGCGGCAAGGCCGGCAACAGCGGCGCCGGCACGCGCAAAGTTACGCCGTCCCGGGGATGGTTGGGCTCGAAGTGATAACTCAAGGCCAGGGCCAGGTCGCCCAGGTGCAAGGTGTCCGGGTAATGGGCGGCAGTGACTTCACTGGCCTCGCGGGCCAGTACGTCTTCTTCGCGCATGATCAACAGCTGCGGGTCTTTCTGGCTGTTGACCTTGTACCAACTGTCGAAGGTCGCGGTCTGGTGGATCTCGGCGGGCAGGCGCGCATCGTAGAAGGCGTACAGCGTTTCCTCGTCCGCCAGGATATCGCGCCGGCGGGCCTTGGCTTCCAGCTCGTCGAGCTGTTCCAGCAGTTGCTGGTTGGCCGTCAGGCAGCGGGCCCGGGACTGAATCTCGCCGCGCACCAGGCCTTCACGGATAAACAGCTCGCGGGACGTCACCGGATCAATCGGCCCGTAATGCACTGGCCGGCGCCCGACGATGATCAACCCGAACAACGTGATCTGCTCAAACGCCACCACTTGGCCGCGCTTCTTCTCCCAATGGGGTTCGAAGTGGTTTTTCTTGATCAGGTGCCCAGCCAATGGCTCGATCCAGTCGGCGTCGATCTTGGCCACCATCCGTGCATACAGCTTGGTGGTTTCCACCAGTTCGGCGGTCATCAGCCACTGCGGGCGCTTCTTGCCGATGCCCGAGGAAGGGTGAATCCAGAAACGCCGCTGACGCGCGCCGAGGTAATCGCCGTCTTCGGTCTTCTGGCCGATCTGACTCAGCAGGCCGGACAGCACCGCCTTGTGCAGTTTCGGGAAATCCGCCGGCTCCTTGTTGACGGTCAGCTGCATGTCGCGGCAGATCAGGCTCAACTGGCGGTGGGAATCACGCCACTCCCGCAGGCGCAGGTAATTCAGGAAGTTCTTGCGGCACCAGTTACGCAACGGGCTGGCGGTCAATTCCTGGCGCTGCTCTTCAAAACCACGCCACAGATTCACCAACCCGGCGAAGTCCGAATCCGGGTCCTTCCACTGTGCGTGAGCCTGGTCGGCGGCTTGCTGGCGTTCCGGCGGACGCTCGCGCGGGTCCTGGATCGACATGGCGCTGGCGACGATCAGCACTTCCTGCAAGCTGCCGAGCTTGGCAGCTTCCAGCAACATGCGGCCCATGCGCGGGTCCACCGGCAAACGCGCCAACTGGCGGCCCATCGCGGTGAGCTGGCTGTTACGGTCGACGGCGGACAACTCTTGCAGCAGGTTGAAACCGTCGCTGATGGCCTTGCCATCCGGCGGCTCGATAAACGGGAAATCGGTGATCTCGCCCAGGCGCAGATGCAGCATCTGCAGGATCACGGCCGCGAGGTTGGTGCGCAGGATTTCCGGGTCGGTAAATTCCGGACGCCCGATAAAGTCTTCTTCGCTGTACAGGCGTACGCAAATCCCAGGCTCAACCCGCCCGCACCGGCCTTTACGCTGGTTGGCGCTGGCCTGGGAAATCGCCTCGATCGGCAAGCGCTGGACCTTGGCCCGGTAGCTGTAGCGGCTGATGCGCGCGGTGCCGCTGTCGATTACATAACGAATGCCCGGCACGGTCAGTGAGGTCTCCGCGACGTTGGTCGCCAGCACCACGCGTCGGCCCGGATGGGACTGGAAAATCCGCTGCTGCTCCGCCGGCGACAGGCGCGCATACAGCGGCAAGATTTCAGTGTGCTTGAGCTGGGCCTTGCGCAGCATGTCGGCGGCGTCGCGAATCTCGCGCTCGCCGGGCAGGAACACCAGCACATCGCCGGGGCTCTTGCGTTCGCTGCGTTCAAAGGCGGCGATCTCATCAAGGGTGGCGAGAATCGCCTGGTCGACGGTCAGGTCGTCCTCGACGCGGTTGCCCTCTTCGTCCTGCTCCAGGGTCAGCGGGCGATACCAGGTTTCCACTGGGAAGGTGCGGCCCGACACTTCGACAATCGGCGCATCGTCGAAGTGCTTGGAAAAGCGCTCCAGGTCGATGGTCGCCGAAGTAATGATGACCTTGAGGTCCGGACGACGCGGCAGCAGGGTTTTCAGGTAGCCCAGCAGGAAGTCGATGTTCAGGCTGCGCTCGTGGGCTTCGTCGACGATGATCGTGTCGTAGCGTTCGAGGTAGCGGTCGTTCTGGGTTTCGGCCAGCAGGATGCCGTCGGTCATCAGCTTGATCAGGGTGTTGGAATCACTCTGATCTTCAAACCGCACCTGGTAACCCACCAGCGAGCCCAGCGGCGTCGCCAACTCTTCCGCAACCCGGCTGGCCACGCTGCGCGCTGCAATCCGCCGCGGCTGGGTGTGGCCGATCAGGCCGTATTGGCCGCGACCGATTTCCAGGCAGATTTTCGGCAACTGGGTGGTTTTACCCGAGCCGGTCTCACCGGCAATGATCAGCACCTGATGCTTGAGCAACGCTTCCTTGATCTCGTCACGCTTGGCGGCGATCGGCAGGCTGTCGTCATAGCGAATCACCGGCAGGCTGGCACGCCGCGCCGTCACCTGGGCGCAGGAGGCCTGCATCCGCGTCACCCACTGCGCAAGTTTTTCCTCATCGGGTTTCTTGCGCAGCTCAAGCAGTTGCCGCCGCAAGCGGTGGCGGTCGGCGAGCATGGCGTGATCGAGGTTTTTCAGCAGTTGGTCGATAGCGGGCGCTTGGTCAGTCATCAGGTACGCAAAGGTCGTCTATGTAGGCAGGGGGCGGATTGTCGCAGAAAAGCGCCGCCACGCGCTCCCCTCATTCATTGTCCAGGCCCTTGCGCCGGTAAGGAAACACATCGATCACCTTGCCGGCGCGAATCGCGTCTTGCAGACCTTTCCAGTAGTCGGCGTTGTACAACTCGCCGTGCAGTTCGTCGAACAGCCGGCGCTGGCCAGCATCGGCAAACAGGAACGGCGGGAATTCCTCCGGAAACACATCCAGCGGGCCGATGGAATACCAGGGCTCGGAGGCCATTTCATCTTCCGGGGTACGCGGCGCCGGGATGTGGCGGAAGTTGGCCTCGGTCAGGAAACAGATTTCGTCATAGTCGTAGAACACCACGCGACCATGGCGGGTGACGCCAAAATTCTTCAGCAACATATCGCCAGGGAAAATATTCGCCGCCGCCAGTTGCTTGATCGCCAGGCCGTAGTCTTCCAGCGCCTCACGCACCTGGGCTTCGTTGGCGTTTTCGAGATAGAGGTTGAGCGGGGTCATGCGCCGCTCGGTCCAACAGTGGCGGATCAGTACCGTATCGCCTTCCACTTCGACGGTGCCGGCGGCGACTTCAAGCAGCTCGGCCAGGCATTCGGGCTCGAACTTGCTCAACGGAAAACGGAAGTCGGCGAACTCCTGGGTGTCTGCCATGCGCCCTACCCGGTCGACACTTTTCACCAGCCGGTACTTCTCGATCACCGTGGCGCGATTGACGTTCTTCGACGGCGAAAACCGGTCCTTGATGATCTTGAACACGGTATTGAAGCCCGGCAGGGTAAACACGCTCATGACCATGCCGCGCACGCCCGGGGCCATGATGAACTGGTCGTCGGTGGTGGCGAGGTGGTTGATCAGCGCCCGGTAGAATTCGGATTTGCCGTGTTTGTAGAAGCCGATGGAGGTGTACAGCTCGGCGATGTGCTTGCCCGGCAGGATGCGCTTGAGGAAGCCGATAAACTCCGCCGGCACCGGCACATCCACCATGAAATAGGAGCGGGTGAACGAGAAGATGATCGACACATCCGCTTCGTCGGTGATCAGCGCGTCGATCTGGATGCCGCGCCCTTCCCGATGCAGCAGCGGGATTACCAGCGGCCACTGTTCGTCGCGGGTGTAGATGCGTCCGACGAGGTAAGCGCCTTTGTTGCGGTACAGCACCGAGGAAAACAGTTCGACGTTGAGGTCCGGGTCTTTGCACACCCAGTCCGGCAGGTTTTCGCGCAATTGCGCTTCCAGGCGGCGCAGGTCGGCGGGCAAGTCGGCGTAGGGTTCGCTGAAACGGTAGTCGGCGAAAATCTGTTCCAGCATGCCCGCCAGCTTGCCCCCCGGCTTGTAGGTGCGGGTTTGCGCCGCCCGGGCGCGGCGCAGGCTGGGCCGGGTGGTGTGAATGAACATGCAGCCGTCGCTGATCAGGTCATGGCTGAACAGACCGCAAAACGTCGAGTTGTACCAGGTCTCGGACAGCTCATCGTCAAACCGCAGGTCGATCAGGCTGATGTAGGCGCTTTTCACCAGCGGCCAAGCGGCAATGTCGAGCAACACGGCCTCTTCGAAGGCCGCCCGCAGTCGCGCCGTGACTTCGCTGACCTTGTCTTCATACAGGTTGATGCGCGCTGCCGAAGCCGCCTGCCCTTGCTGCCACTGCGCCTTTTCGAAACGCTCCCGGGCGCCATCGGTGATCTGGCGGAAGTGCTCGCGGTAGTCGTCGAAGCCGTCGAGGATCATCTGCGCAATGTCGAGGGCGGGCGTTTGCTGCGGCATTTGGGAAACCTCTGCGGGCATTTGGAATGAGCTGAGCTTAGCCAGTGTGCAGGGACAGGAGAAGGGACATTTTCCGTTCAGACTTGTACAGGTTTGTTCATTTTGTACATTTATTTTCAATTTTATTAATTCGACCATTCGGTCAATAAAAAACCTCGAAGTCATCCTTGCCAAGTTAAACGTTTCATCTGAAGGCCTCTAACCACGGGCCTCCCTCGGGTGCCCCTTGGAAAACCCGAGTATTTGCTCTAGCACGCTGGACCTCACTTTCCTTAAGAGCATTGGATCCAACGTAAGGGAAACCCTGATTACCCTACATGATGGCTCTTTGCTATATAGCGCGCCCTCTCCCACCTAACAAGGTCAGAAGACCGGTCCGGGAACAGGTTCTAATCGCCCAAGGAGCATTGAGATGTCATTGAGGAATATGGGGATCGGTCTGCGCGCCAGTCTGAGTTTTGGGGTGTTGGCCAGCCTGTTGATAGTGGTCGGCCTGTTTGGCCTGGGACAGATGGCCAAGCTGCGGGAAAGCGCGCTGATCATTGAAGAGTCGTGGATGCCGAGTATTGAAAACATTCACGACAGCGCCGCCTATGTCGCCAGCATCCGCCTGGAAGCGTTGCGCTTGCTCACCACCGATGAGTCCCGGGTGCGTGACAACAGCAAAAACCTTATCACCCGCCAGCGTGGCGACCTTGAAGAACTGCTGAACCGTCACGAAACCCTGCTGAGCAACGAGCAAGAACGCGACCTGCTCAAGCAGTTGAAAGCCAACGTTGTGACCTACATGACGATCGTCGCCCAGATGATTCAACTGGTCGACCAGGACCAACAGCAAAACGCCATGGACCTGCTCAACAGCCGGCTGGCGCCTCAAGGCATGGTCCTCAATAAAAGCCTGGAAGACATGATCACCTTCAATCAAAAAGGTGTGGAAGACGCCGCAGAGTCGGCAGCCCAGATGTACACCAGCGCCCAATGGGTGGTCGGCAGCATCATCGTCACCGCCCTGCTCGCCACCTTGTTGCTGGCCTGGCTGCTGACCCGCAGCATCACCGCACCGATTGGCCAGGCACTGACGGTGGCCCGCACCATCGCCTCCGGCGACCTGAGCCGGCCGATCGTTGTGGAAGGCAAGGATGAGCCGGCGCAACTGTTGACGGCCCTGGCCACCATGCAGACCAACCTGCAAGACACCATCCGTGGCATCAGTGAGTCGTCGCAGCAGTTGGCCTCGGCGGCGGAAGAGATGAGTTCGGTGATGGAACAAAGCACCCGCGGCCTGCAAGCGCAGAACGATGAAATCGAACAGGCCGCCACTGCCGTGACGCAAATGAGCGCGGCAGTGGATGAAGTGGCGGGCAATGCGGTGTCCAGCGCCGAAGCGTCCAAGGCCTCCGACGAAGACAGCAAACACGGCCACTACCAGATCAGCGAAACCATCAGCTCGATCCAGAACCTGGTGGACGAGGTGCTCGGGGCCTCTACCAAGGCCGAAGGCCTGGCCGTGCAGGCCCAGGACATCAGCAAGGTGCTGGAAGTGATTCGCGGGATTGCCGGGCAGACCAACCTGCTGGCACTTAATGCGGCAATTGAGGCGGCCCGCGCAGGCGAGGCCGGTCGCGGTTTTGCCGTGGTGGCGGACGAAGTGCGCTCCCTGGCGCAGCGCACCCAGGACTCCACCGAAGAAATCGAGCAGATGATCAACGGCATCCAGCAAGGTACCCAGGACACCGTCGGGGCCTTGAACAGCAGCGCCGAACACGCCGGCCAGACCTTGCAGCGGGCCAACAGCGCCGGCAGTGCGCTGGAGAAAATCACTGCGGCGATCTCGCAGATCAGCCAGCGCAACCTGGTGATCGCCAGCGCCGCCGAGCAGCAGGCACTGGTGGCCCGAGAGGTGGACCGCAGCCTGGTGAACATTCGGGATCTGTCGACACAAACCGCCGCCGGTGCCACCCAGACTTCGGCGGCCAGCCAGGAACTGTCGCGGCTGGCGGTGGACCTCAATGGCTTGGTAACGCGCTTCGTGCTGTAAAACATGTATTAGCGATTGTGTCAGACAGGTCCGTGGGCAACACTTCCGCCCTTATCAAACAGGAGTTTTTCCGTGAGACCTGTCGACACCCTCCACCTGTTGGTGCTGGCCGCTATCTGGGGCGCGAGTTTTTTGTTCATGCGAATTATCGCGCCGGAAATCGGCACCATTCCTACGGCATTTTTCCGGGTGTCGATTGCCGCCACCGGCCTGCTGGTGATCCTCGCCATGATGCGGGTGAGCTGGGATTTCCAGGGCAAGTTCAAGACGGTCCTGTTGCTGGGCGTCATCAACTCGGGCATTCCCGCGACCATGTATTCGGTGGCGGCCCAAGTGCTGCCGGCCGGTTACTCGGCGATCTTCAATGCCACGACGCCGCTGATGGGCGTGCTGATTGGCGGGCTGTTTTTCAGTGAGCGTCTGACGCCGTCGAAAATTGCCGGCGTGTGCCTGGGGCTGTTCGGCGTTGGCATCCTGACCCGCGCCGGGCCGGTGGCCTTCGACATGGAACTGCTGATGGGGGCTCTGGCGTGCTTGTTGGCGACTACCTGTTATGGCTTTGCGGGCTTCCTGGCAAGGCGCTGGCTCGATCAACGGGGCGGGCTGGACAGTCGTCTCGCAGCCTTGGGCAGCATGCTCGGGGCCACGCTGTTCCTGCTGCCGCTGTTTGCCTGGAGTGCCATCAGCCATCCACCGGCCAGTTGGGGTGGCTGGCCTGTGTGGTTGTCGTTGCTGGGATTGGGGCTGGTATGTACGGCGTTTGCCTACATCCTGTACTTCCGCTTGCTGACCTCCATCGGCCCGGTGAAGTCGATGACCGTGACCTTCATGATTCCGCCGTTCGGGGTGTTGTGGGGTGCGTTGCTGCTGGATGAGCCGCTGTCCATGGCGCATCTGTATGGCGGGTTGTTGATTGCGGGGGCGTTGTGGCTAGTGCTTCGGCCAGGGAAATTGGCCGGGAAGCTGTAGGAGCGTTTCGGCTCCTACAGCTGAGGTTGATCAGCTCCTACGGAACACAAAAGCCAATCCGACAATGATCAGCCCCATCCCCAGCAAGCTCAGGATTGCCAGCTTGTTGCCGAAGATCAGGTAATCCATCACCGCCGTCACCGCGGGCACCAAGTAGAACAGGCTGGTGACATTCACCAGGTTGCCTCGAGCGATCAGCCGGTACAGCAACAGCGTCGCCAGCAGCGACACCACCAAGCCCATCCACAGCACCGGCACGAAAAAGCCGCTGCTGTGTTCAAAGTGGAACGGCTGGAACGGCACAAACACCGAGCACAACAACAAGCCAGCGAAGTACTGCACCGGCAGCGTACCCAGCGGGTTATCGGTGATGCGCTTCTGCATGATCGAGCCAAAGGTCATGCTGGCCAGGGCCAACAGGCCAAAGAGCATACCCGCCAGGGACATCCCGGACATGCCGATGCCCTGGTACACCACCATGATCAACCCCGCCAACCCCAGCGCCAGGCCGAACATCCGGCTCCAGGAGCGCTGACGCTCCATCAACACCACGGTCAGGATCGGTTGCACGCCCATGATGGTTGCCATCATGCCGGGCGTGACTTTGAGGTCCAGGGCCAGCAGATAGAAAATCTGGTAAGCCCCCAACAACACCAGCCCGGTGGCCGCCGCGTAGAGCATCGGCTTGCCGGGGCGCGGCAACTTCAACTTGAGGATCGGGACCAGTATCACCAGCCCCGCCAGGGCGATGGCAAAACGGATCAGCAAAAACGCAAAGGGCGAAGCATGGGCCAGGCCCCATTTGGAGAAAATCGCCCCGCTGCTCCACAGCAAGACAAACAGGCTCGTCGAGGCCGCCGCGGCCACGGATTGTTTCGAAAGAACAGACATGGATACCACCTGTAATCAGGCAAAAAGCCAACTCAGCAAAGGCTGAAATTCAGTAGGTTTTTTTCAGGCGGGCACAGGGGAACAGCCATCAGCTGATCAGCCCGAAATGCCAACACCCGGCGGTGATACGACTGCGTACACCGGCGTGCTACTGACAGGTGGGGGGTAGTGACTGATCTGCACTGGCTGCTGGCTCCCGCACGGCAGGACCACAGCGTTGACCGCTGAATCGACTACCGCTATGCGCAAGGAAGCTGGCATGTGCTGATCTTTTTTGAGGGGATGGACAAGGTGTCTGAAAACATCTGGGGCCGACTATAACCAGCTGGGGACATGCTTTGCAATGACTTCGCCAAAAGGCCAGTAAGGACAGCTTGGGTCAACACCACTAGCCTTGGGAAAAACCAATCCGCTCCGAATCCGGGGGGCTTTTAACTCATGATGACCAATGCCAAAAAAACGCGATTCTCTGCGCTATCAGTTATACCGCTCAAAGGCGGGCTTAGCATCCTAACCATGCTCAATTAATGATCAACAGTGGAGGCTAATATGGGAGCAGCTCCTAAAAACTCCGTCACCCAGAAGTCATCATCGAAGCTGATAAAAGAGCTTGGAGCACCAGCACTAGCAGTCACCGCCAATCAGCGCCGTTTTCTCAGTGCAGCCATGACGACCAACGTTGATGAGCCCAGCCTTTTAGCGGGCAACCCCAACAAATCAAAAGCATAAAAAAACCGCTCAATCGAGCGGTTTTTTTATGCCTGCAAAAGCCTTAACCAAACAACCAATACCCCAACGCCGTCAGCACTACCACTGCCAGCACCGGCCGCAGGATGCGATAAGCCTTCGGATGCTTGCGCTTCCACTGCTTGACCACGCCGCTGAAGCTGTCGCTGAAGCGCTTGCTCCAGGCATACGCCTGGTTGATCCCGCCAACGCGTTCGTCATCCAGGTTCTGCGGCGCGGTAGCGCGGCCCAGTTGGGCACTGACCCAACGGTTGATGCGCGTCATCAGGCGGCTGCTCAGCGGGCGTTCGATGTCGCAGAACAGGATCACCCGGGTGTGCTCGGTTTCGTTCTTCACCCAGTGCACGTAGGTCTCGTCGAACATCACGTCTTCACCGTCACGCCAGGCATACACCTGGCCGTCGACGAAGATGCGGCAGTCGTCGGAGTTCGGCGTGGACAGACCCAGGTGGTAACGCAGGGAACCGGCAAACGGGTCACGGTGCGGGTTGAGGTGGCTGCCACCGGGCAACAGCGCAAACATCGCGCCCTTGACGTTGGGAATGCTGCTTACCAGGGCCACGGTTTTCGGGCACAGCAGTTCAGCCGACGGCAACGGCTTGTCGTACCACTTGAGGTAGAACCGCTTCCAGCCCTTCTTGAAGAACGAGCCGAAACCGGCATCGTTGTTCTTCTCGGCGGCGCGGATGTAACCCTCGTCGAACAGGTGCATGGCCTCTTCGCGAATCACTTCCCAGTTGTCCTTGAGCACGTCCAGCTCCGGAAACTTGCTGCGGTCCAGGTACGGCTTGGACGGCACTGCGGAGAAGATGTACATCAAGGCGTTATACGGGGCGAACAGCGCCGAATGGTTGACGAACTGACGCAACATCGGCAAGCGGGCCTTGCCACGCAAATGCACGTACAGCGTACTGCCGATAAACAGCAGCAACACCGACAGTTTGGCGGCCAAAGAAAAGGTCATGCAGCAACTCCTGGAAATAGGCGTCTGGCCATTAGCCTCCCGTTATCGGGAAACCAGACGTAGCAGCCGGCCATGATAAACACTCCGGGCCTCGGGAAAAACCCGCGCACTCCAACAATCAGCATCTAGCGGTGCGCGATAACGGGCCAATTATGCATAAGGGCCGCGCCATCGCGCTGATTTGAATCAAGCCTGGTTTTCCTGATCGGTAAACAAATCGGCGAACAACATGCTCGACAGGTAGCGTTCGCCGGAGTCCGGCAGCACCACGACGATGGTCTTGCCCTGCATTTCCGGCTTCTCCGCCAGGCGCACCGCCACGGCCATTGCCGCGCCACAGGAGATACCGCAGAGAATCCCCTCCTCTTGCATCAGGCGCAAAGCCATGGCCTTGGACTCTTCATCGCTGACCAGTTCGACTCGGTCGACCATCGACAGGTCGAGGTTCTTCGGCACAAAGCCGGCGCCAATGCCTTGGATCTTGTGAGGGCTGGGCTTGATCTCTTCACCGGCCAGCGCCTGGGTAATCACCGGCGAGCTGATGGGCTCCACCGCCACCGACAAGATAGGCTTGCCCTGGGTGTTCTTGATATAGCGCGACACCCCAGTGATGGTGCCGCCGGTGCCTACGCCTGCCACCAGCACGTCCACGGCACCATCGGTGTCATTCCAGATTTCCGGACCGGTGGTTTTCTCGTGGATCGCCGGGTTGGCCGGGTTTTCGAACTGGGCCGGCATAAAATACTTGGCCGGGTCGCTGGCGAGGATTTCGCCTGCCTTTTCGATCGCGCCCTTCATGCCCTTGGCCGGCTCGGTCAACACCAGTTCGGCGCCGAGGGCCTTGAGCACTTTGCGGCGCTCGATGCTCATGGAAGCGGGCATGGTCAGCAACAACTTGTAACCACGAGCGGCGGCAACAAACGCCAGGCCGATGCCGGTATTGCCGGACGTCGGCTCGACAATGGTCATGCCCGGCTTGAGTTTGCCGCTGCCTTCGGCGTCCCAGATCATGTTTGCGCCAATCCGGCATTTCACCGAATACCCCGGGTTACGCCCTTCGATCTTGGCCAGGATAGTCACGCCACGCGGGGCGATGCGGTTGATCTGAACCAGGGGCGTGTTACCGATGGAGTGCGCGTTGTCTGCAAAAATGCGGCTCATGACGGGTCCTTAAGGCAATTTCAGGAAGGCCCCAAGGGTATGCCTCGTGTTGCGAGGCGTCCAGTCAAGCGAACGTCCGGCGACGGCAGCAGTCAATCGCCTACACGGATGGAGAAAATTCCCATGAAACGTCGCTACAGTTGGCCCCTCTGGACCCTCGCCGGGGTCGTGGTACTGCTGGTCGTCCTGGATATCGCCCTGCCCTATCTGGTGCGCAACTACCTGAATGACAAACTCGCCGACATGGGCGATTACCGCGGCCAAGTCACCGATGTCGACCTGGCACTGTGGCGCGGCGCCTATCGAATCAACGGGTTGCAGATCGTCAAGGTCGACGGCAAGGTGCCGGTACCGTTCGTCAAGGCGCCGGTGATCGACCTGTCGGTCAGCTGGCATTCGCTGTGGTACGACCACGCGGTGGTGGCCGAGGCGCAGTTCATCAAGCCGGAACTGAATTTCGTCGACGGCGGCACCAACAAGCAGGCATCCCAGACCGGTCAGGGCACCGACTGGCGGGAACAACTGAGCAAACTGTTGCCGATCACCCTCAATGAGGTGCACATCAACGATGGGAAAATCGCCTTCCATAACTTCAGCTCGAAACCGCCGGTGAACATGTATGCCACTCAGGTCAACGCGACCTTCTACAACCTGACCAACGTGGTGGACGTCAAAGGCCAGCGCGACGCGCGTTTCGATGGCAAGGCACTGTTTTTGGGCCAGGCGCCGCTGGAAGCCACCGCGACGTTTGACCCCTTGAGCAATTTCGAAAACTTCGAATTCCGCTTCCGGGCCCGGGATATCCAACTCAAGCGCATGAATGACTTCGCCTCGGCCTACGGCAAATTCGACTTCAACGCGGGCACCGGCGATCTGGTGGTCGAAGCCCAGGCCGAAAAAGGCCAATTGACCGGCTACATCAAGCCTTTGCTGCGCAACGTCGAGGTGTTCAACTGGCAACAGGATGTCGAGAACAAGGACAAGAGCATCTTCCGCTCAATCTGGGAGGCCGTGGTGGGCGCCAGCGAGACCGTGTTGAAAAACCAGAACAAAAACCAGTTTGCCACCCGCGTGGAGCTGAGCGGCAACGTGCACCAGCAAGATATCAGCGCGTTCCAGGCGTTTTTGCAGATTTTGCGCAACGGTTTCGTCCAGGCTTTCAACGCCCGCTATGAACAGCCCAAGCCCTCGACAGATTGATCTTCAACGTGACTGCCCATTCAGAGACTGAATAGCCCGTCTGCGTTCACAGTCGCCGGGGCTGCGCGGTATAGTCGGGCAAAGCTGATTACTCGCCCGCTTCGGTCCCCGACCGTTCGGCGTCACGTTCGAGGATTGATAGATGAAGTTCGAAGGCACCCAGGCCTACGTTGCCACCGATGACCTGAAACTGGCCGTCAACGCCGCCATCACACTGGAGCGGCCACTGCTGGTCAAGGGCGAACCGGGCACCGGCAAGACCATGCTCGCCGAGCAACTGGCCGAATCCTTTGGCGCCAAGCTGATCACCTGGCACATCAAGTCCACCACCAAGGCCCATCAGGGCCTGTACGAGTACGACGCGGTGAGCCGCCTGCGTGACTCGCAGCTGGGCGTGGACAAGGTGCATGACGTACGCAACTACCTGAAAAAGGGCAAGCTCTGGGAAGCCTTCGAGTCCGAGGAACGGGTCATCTTGCTGATCGATGAAATCGACAAGGCCGACATCGAATTCCCCAACGACCTGCTGCAAGAACTCGACAAGATGGAGTTCTACGTCTACGAAATCGACGAGACCATCAAGGCCAAGAAACGCCCGATCATCATCATTACCTCCAACAACGAAAAAGAGCTGCCGGACGCGTTCCTGCGCCGCTGCTTCTTCCACTACATCGCCTTCCCGGACCGCACCACCCTGCAAAAGATCGTCGACGTGCACTACCCGGACATCAAGAAGGACCTGGTCAGCGAGGCACTCGATGTGTTCTTCGACGTGCGCAAGGTACCGGGCCTGAAGAAAAAACCGTCCACTTCCGAACTGGTGGACTGGCTGAAACTGCTGATGGCCGACAACATCGGCGAAGCGGTACTGCGCGAGCGCGACCCCACCAAGGCCATCCCGCCCCTGGCCGGTGCCCTGGTGAAAAACGAGCAGGACGTGCAGTTGCTGGAGCGCCTGGCGTTCATGAGCCGTCGCGGTAACCGATAAGGGCGATTGCCATGCTGCTCAACCTGTTCAATGAAATGCGTGCAGCCAAGGTGCCGGTCTCGGTGCGTGAGCTGCTGGACCTGATCAACGCGCTGAAACAGCGCGTGACCTTCGCCGACATGGACGAGTTTTACTACTTGGCCCGGGCGATTTTGGTGAAGGACGAACGGCATTTCGACAAGTTCGACCGGGCCTTCGGCGCCTACTTCAATGGCCTGGAAAAACTCGACGATCACCTGCAAGCACTGATTCCCGAAGACTGGCTGCGCAAGGAATTTGAACGCTCGCTGACCGACGAAGAGCGCGCGCAGATCCAGTCCCTCGGCGGTCTCGACAAGCTCATCGAGGAGTTCAAGAAGCGTCTAGAAGAACAGAAGGAACGCCACGCCGGCGGCAACAAATGGATCGGCACCGGCGGCACCAGCCCGTTCGGCTCCGGCGGTTTCAACCCCGAAGGCATTCGCGTGGGTGATGCCGGCAAGCGCCAGGGCAAAGCGGTCAAGGTCTGGGACCAGCGCGAGTACAAGAACCTCGATGATTCGGTGGAACTGGGCACCCGCAACATCAAGATCGCCCTGCGCCGCCTGCGCAAGTTCGCGCGTCAGGGGGCGGCGGAAGAGCTGGACATCGACGGCACCATCGACCATACGGCACGCGATGCCGGGTTGCTGAATATCCAGATGCGCCCGGAGCGGCGTAACACCATCAAGCTGCTGTTGCTGTTCGACATCGGCGGCTCGATGGATGCCCATGTGAAGACCTGCGAAGAGCTGTTCTCCGCGTGCAAGACCGAGTTCAAGCACCTGGAGTATTTCTACTTCCACAACTTCATTTATGAATCGGTGTGGAAGAACAACATGCGCCGGGGTTCGGAACGCACCTCGACACAGGACCTGCTGCACAAGTACGGCGCCGACTACAAAGTGATCTTTATCGGCGATGCGGCCATGGCGCCGTATGAAATCACCCAGGCCGGCGGCAGCGTCGAGCACTGGAATGAAGAGCCCGGGTATGTGTGGATGCAGCGGTTCATGGAGAAGTACAAGAAGCTGATCTGGATTAATCCGTACCCGAAAGACACTTGGGGCTATACGGCGTCCACCGGGATAGTCCGAGACTTGATCGAGGACCAGATGTTTCCGTTGACGTTGCGCGGGCTTGAGGAAGGGATGCGCTTTCTCTCCAAATAATGGGTGAACCCACTTACGCAATCGCAGGCAAGCCAGCTCCCACAATTTGGAATGCATTTCCCTGTGGGAGCTGGCTTGCCTGCGATGCTTTTAGCGGTTCATAAAGCGCTGCAAGTACTCCACCTGCTGCCGATGCGCGGTCTCCTGCATCACCGGCGCCAACCTCACCTTCTCCCCCGGCAAACACTGCGCCAGCCGCGCCAGCGCCAATGGCGTCAACGCACCCAGTCGCGGATAACCGCCAATGGTCTGCCGATCATTGAGCAATACAATCGGCTGCCCATCCGGTGGCACCTGGATCGCGCCCAGCGGGATGCCTTCCGAAATCAGCGACGGTCCCTGATATTCCAGCGGTGTGCCGAGCAAGCGCATGCCCATGCGGTCGGCACGGCTGTCGAGGGTCCATTCACTGTTGAACACGTCAAACAGACTCTGCCCGCCGAACTGGCCGATCTGCGCCCCGAGGATCACCTCCAGTGGCGCCTTCGAATCCAGTTTCGGCAATTGCTCCGCAGACAACACCCGCATCGCACCGCCCACACCTGAATAGCTCAACTGCGCACCTTCAGCCAGCGCTCGGCCAAAGCCATCCAGCCCGCCCAGTTCTTCACGCGCCACCGTAGCGCAACTGCCCAGCACGTGCGGCGCATCAAACCCGCCCGGCGCTGCCAGGTAAGCCCGCGCGCCGCTGAACGGCTGGGTAAACCGCAAACGCTGGCCTTTTTGCAGAATAAAACTGCGCCCCGGGCTGATCGCTCTTTCATCGACATAAGCGCCCAAATCCGCCCCGGCCAACGCCAGCAGACAATAGTCCTCGGCCTGCACGGTGAAGCCACCCAAGGTGATTTCTACCACCGGCGCATCCAGGGCATTGCCCAGCAACCAATTGGCCCACGACATCGACACCCAATCCAGCGCGCCGCCCTGGGTCACGCCCAAATGCCTCACACCAAAACGTCCAGCGTCCTGCAACAAGCACAGCGGGGTGCTGGCCTCGATCAACAAGCGGCTCATGCCTGGGCCTCCAACGGTGTGTCATCGCCACCCAGGTTGATGAATTCGCTATGGCTGACCGCTTCGTAACGCACGGTGTCCCCCGGCTGCATGAGGCTGTAGCCCTCGCGCTCTCGATCAAACAGCTTGGCCGGTGTGCGGCCGATCAGGTTCCAGCCACCCGGCGATACCACCGGATAGGCCGCCGTCTGCCGCTCGGCGATCCCCACGCTGCCGGCCGCCACCCGCTTGCGCGGCGTATTGAGTCGTGGAGCTGCGAGCAGTTCGTCCACCAGGCCCATAAAGGCAAACCCCGGCGCAAAGCCCAACGCGAACACCTGATATTCGTGCTGGCTGTGGCGACGGATCACCTCCTCCACCGCCAGCCCACTGCGCTGCGCGAGCAACGGCAGTTCGGGGCCGACGCTCAGGTCATACCAGACTGGCAACACATGGCATTGCCCGCTGCCCTTGGGCTCTGGCTGCAGCGCTTCAAGCGCCTGATCGATCAACTCCCGCGCCTGGGCCGGGCTCAGCGCCATCAGGTCGTAATGCACCATCAGGGTCGTGTAGGACGGCACCAGGTCCACCAGCGCCGGGCCAAAACCTTCCCGCAAACGGCGGGTGGCGGCGAGCATCCAGGGCATGTTGTCTTCGGCGATCACATCAAACAGGCGCACCATCAGGCTGTCGATGGCTACGACTTCAATCCGTGGTTTCATGCTGGGGTCAACGCCTCGCGGATGCGCTGCACGGCGGCCACCGAGCTGGCGTTATCGCCGTGTACACACAAGGTATTGGCCTGCAGGTGCAACGGGCTGCCGTCGCTGGCGACCAGATGCTCACCCCGGGCGATGATCAAGGCCTGCTGGATGATCTTTTCCGGATCGTGGTGCACCGCCCCCGGCAACTGGCGGGAGACCAGATGGCCAGCGCTGTCATAAGCACGATCGGCGAAGGCTTCGAACCACAGGGTCACGCCATATTCGTCGCCCAGGGCCTGGGCAGCGCTGTTGTCGCGGGTGGCCATCAGCATCAACGGCAGACTGGCGTCGTAGGCCGCCACGGCCTGGATCACCGCACGCAATTGCGCCGGCTTGGCCATCATGTCGTTGTACATCGCGCCGTGAGGTTTAACGTAGCTGACCCGCCCACCCTGGGCCCGGCAAATACCGTCGAGGGCGCCGATCTGGTAGTGCAACAGGTCCTGGATTTCCTGCGGGGTGTAGGCCATGGAGCGGCGGCCGAAACCCTGCAGGTCCTGGTACGCCGGGTGTGCGCCCACCTGCACGCCATGCTTGAAGGCCAGGCTGACGGTCTTGCGCATGATGCTCGGGTCGCCGGCGTGGAAGCCGCAGGCAACGTTGGCGCAATCAATGAAAGGCATGACCTCGGCATCCAGACCCAAGGTCCAGTTGCCAAAGCTTTCGCCGATGTCGCAGTTCAATAGCAGGCGGCTCACGGTAGGGCTCCTGTAGGCTTTGTTTTTTTGTAGTGTGGGATCTTTTACCAAGATCTCGCAACGATGTTGTCCTGAACCCCAACGACGCTTATCGTGAGACAGCTCGATTTTTGGCGTTTGCGACACGCTGCGTCCAACTAATAAAAACCGATCCATGCATAAGAAAAGTTGATCCCATGAATTTGAAGTTCCTCGAAACCTTCGTCTGGGTGGCCAAGCTCAAGAGCTTTCGCCTGACGGCGGAGAAGCTGTTCACGACCCAGGCCTCGATCTCCAGTCGCATCGCCGTGCTGGAAAGCGAGCTGGGGGTGAAGCTGTTCCTGCGCGACTCCCGGGGGGTGAGCCTGACGCCGGAGGGCTTGAAGGTGCTCGATTATGCCGAGCAGATGATGGCGACCATGCAAGGGCTCAAGCAGTCCCTGGAAACCACCAGCAGCAAGGTCGGGCGTATCCGCATCGGGGTGATGGACACGGTGATCCACACTTGGCTAAGCGCGCTGGTGGCAGAACTGACGGACCACTTCCCACGGGTGGAAATCGAGTTGGTCGCCGATACCGCGCTGAACCTCAGCGATCAGTTGCAAAAAGGCTTTCTCGACCTGATCCTGCAAACCGACCTGCTGCGCCAGGAAACCGTGCGCAGCCTGGAACTGGCCAGCCATCCCATGGGCTGGATCGTTGCCAGCCACTCGATCTACAACCGCGACTACGCGTCCCTCTCCGAACTGGCCCAGGAGCGCATCATCACCTACTCGAAAAACTCTTGTCCGCACCAGGACGTGCTCAGCCTGATGCAGGCGAACGGCGTAGCCGCGCCACGAATGAGCTGTGTGAACTCGGTGTCGGCGATCACCCGCCTGCTGCGGGACGGGTTCGGGATTGGTGCGTTTCCGCCCGTATTGGTCAGCGAAGAGTTGGCACGAGGAGAATTGACCATGCTGCCCATGGAGCAACGACCACCGAACTTGCAGGTGGTGGTGTCGTGGCGAATAGGCGTGGAGTTGGTGGAGGAGATTGTGGCGCTGTGCCAGAGCGTGGTGGAGCGGTATGCGCAGAAGGTCGGCGAGAGTTTGATGGTGCTGAGCAAACCCATGCCACTGAAGGAACCGATTTAAAACTGTGGGAGCGGGCTTGCTCGCGAATGCGGTGTACCAGCCAACCTATATGTCACTGACGCACTGCATTCGCGAGCAAGCCCGCTCCCACAATTTGACCGCGTCAGCCTTTAAAGCCCCTTGAGGTCCCGCTCTTCAATCGGCCGGCTCTGGCGCAGGCGCTTGCCGCCCAACACCACCCAGTCGATCAGGCGGAACAGGCATTCCAGGCCAAACGACAACAGCATCGCCCCACCCAGGCCCCAGCCCATGGCTTCCGGGGTCAGTAACAGCATGTAGCTGTAGCCGTTCCAGGTTTCCTGGCGAATTGCCGGGTCGGCAGCCACGGCCACTTGCAGCGCGCGGATGTACCACGGGCCTTGCATCGCCTGGAACTGTTTATCCAGCGCTACCTGGCGGTCGAGCAACGTGCCCAGGCTGTTGGCATCGCTGCGAAACACCGGGTCGTCACTGGCACGGTAATGAGCCACCAGCGCCTGCAAATCGCCGTTGAAGAACTGCTGCGCCGTAGCATCAAAGCCGCGCAGGCCGGTCTGGGCCTCGATCAGATGGGCTTCGACGCGCTTGGCGTAGTCACTGATGAATCCCGGTACCTGCACACCGACCAACAGACCCACGGCAAACAACACCAGTCGCAAATAGCTGAGCAACATATTCGACGTCCTTATTCCGTTTTGCCTTGGCTGACACATTCGCCGCGTCGCCACAGGCTCCACTGGCCCGGTTCGTAGCGGGTCCAGGTCTCGTTTTCGGTCAGGGGTTCGGTGGCAATCACCGTCACCACGTCATTGGGGGTAGTTTCGGCCTGAAAATCGACGATCACGTCGACATCTTTCAACCGTGCGGGGCCAAACGGCGCGCGTCGGGTGATCTGTGCCAGTTTGGTCGAGCAATAGCAGAACAGCCAGTCACCGTCGCTGAGCAGGCAGTTGAACACGCCCTTGCTGCGGTATTCGCTGCAGGCGGCGATCAGGTCAGGCAGCACCTGTTCGATGTCCACCGGTTCCGGAAACGCTTCACGGACTCGGTTGAGCAAATCGCAGAACGCCGCCTCGCTGTCGGTATCACCCACCGGGCGGTAGAACGTGGCGCGGGGGTTGAAGTCCGCCAGTTGGCCGTTATGCGCGAAGCACCAGTTGCGGCCCCACAGTTCACGCACGAACGGGTGGGTATTGGACAGGCACACCTTGCCCACATTGGCCTGGCGGATATGGCCAATCACCACTTCACTCTTGATGGGATAACGCTGCACCAGCAGCGCGACTTCCGATTCGCTGCTGGCCGCCGGGTCCTGGAACAACCGCAGGCCACGGCCCTCGTAGAAGGCGATGCCCCAACCGTCGCGGTGGGGGCCGGTCCGTCCGCCGCGTTGCATCAGCCCGGTAAAGCTGAACACGATATCGGTCGGTACGTTGGCACTCATGCCCAATAATTCACACATGCCAGGCTTCTCGATACAGGGCGTACAACGTTAAAGGCGCGGTTCGACCCGCATACCGCTGACAGGTGCCGGGCGACCGTAACGCTCATCGGCGAAGGGTTCGTCGTCATCCTCCGGCTCGGCGGCAGCGGCTGCCGCAGCGGCGGCCTTCTGCTCACGGCGGGCCCTGGAGGCACGCTCGATGGGCCAGCGGATCAGCACAAACACCAGGTACACGCCAAACGCGATCATGGAATACATGAACAGATCGGAAATCGCCCGCCAGGCGTTGTTGCCGACCTTGAGCACCAGGTCCAGGGCGGTGATGGCCACGGCCGGGGCGAACTGGGTCTTCACCGGGTCGACAATGGTCGGGCTGAACAGCAGCACCGCCATCAGCAGCCGCAGCGGTTCGCGCAGCCAGCGCCACATCCAGCGGGTCATGGCAAACCACACCAACAGGCAACCCAGGGCTGCGAAGGCGTAGAGGCCCCAAGCGATCAGATAGTCGTTCTCGGTCATGGTGTCCATGGCAAGGTAGGCAAACAGGCCGCTATGATAACGGCTTTTCAGTGCCGAGGCTGCAATGCCGTCGGCCAACCGCCAGACAGAGAGTGATCCATGCCCCCAGCGACCCACATCACTGCCGCCCCGATCGCCCGCAAGGCCCCCGGCACCGACCCGTACGCCTGGCTGCAAGCGCGGGACAGCGCCGAGGTGCTCGATTACCTCAAGGCGGAAATTGCCTGGCAAGAAGCTCAACTGTCCGACCAACAGGCGCTGCGCGAAACCCTGTTCGAAGAGATCAAGGGCCGCATCCTCGAAACCGACCTGTCCCTGCCCTCGCCTTGGGGCCCGTACCTGTATTACACCCGCACCACCGCCGGTGACGAATATGCCCGCCACTACCGCTGCCCGCGCCCGGCGGATGACAGCCAACAGGTCGACGAAAGCGCGGAAGAGCTGCTGCTGGACCCGAACGTGCTTGCCAATGGCGGCTTTTTCTCCCTTGGTGCCTTCAGCATCAGCCCCGACCACCAGCGCCTGGCCTACAGCCTGGACACCAACGGCGAAGAGATTTACACCCTCTACGTGAAGGAATTGGCCACCGGCAAGGTCAGCGAACTGGAGTTCGAAGACTGCGACGGCAGCATGACCTGGGCCAACGACAGCCTGACCTTGTTTTTCACTGAACTGGACGACACCCACCGCCCGCACAAACTGTATCGCTATCGCCTGGACGGCACCGCCGCCGAAGAAGTGTTCCACGAGCCCGACGGCCGTTTCTTCCTGCATTGCTACCGCTCAAGTTCCGAGCGCCAGTTGCTGCTGGCCCTGGGCAGCAAGACCACCAGCGAGATCTGGGCCCTGGACGCCGAGCAGCCGCAGCAGGCCTTTACCTGCCTGGCGCCACGGGTCGAAGGCCATGAATACGACGTCGACCACGGCAAGCTGGACGACCAATGGACCTGGTTTATCCGCAGCAACCGCGACGGCATCAACTTCGCCCTGTTCCAGGCCGCCGACACCGGCAGCGTGCCGACCCAGGACGACTGGCAGAACCTGATCCCCCACGACGACGCAGTGATGCTGGATGGCGTGAGCCTCAACGCCCGGGCCATGACCCTGAGCCTGCGCATCGGTGGTTTGCCGATCATCGAAGTGCACCCACAAGGCCAAGCACCTTATCGGGTGGAATTGCCGGACGCGGCCTACAGCCTCTATGTGCAGAACAGCCTGGAATTTGCCAGCGACAAGATCCGCCTGCGCTATGAGGCCCTGAACCGTCCGGCCCAGGTGCGCCAGTTGGAACTGGCCAGCGGCGCGCAACAGGTGCTCAAGGAAACCCCGGTGCTCGGTGTGTTCAACGCCGACGACTACGTCAGCCAACGGTTGTGGGCGACGTCGGCCGATGGCACTCAGGTGCCGATCAGTCTTGTCGTCCGCCGCGACCAGTTGGGTAAGCCGACGCCGCTGTACCTATACGGCTACGGCGCGTATGGCCAGAGCCTCGACCCGTGGTTCTCCCACGCCCGCCTGAGCCTGCTGGACCGTGGCGTGGCCTTTGCCATTGCCCATGTACGCGGCGGCGGCGAACTGGGCGAAGCCTGGTACCGCGCCGGCAAGCAGGAGTACAAGCAAAATACCTTCAGCGACTTTATCGCCTGCGCCGAACACCTGATCGCCCAAGGCCTGACCACCTCCAAGCAACTGGCTATCAGCGGCGGCAGCGCCGGCGGCCTGTTGATCGGCGCGGTGCTCAATCAACGCCCGGAGCTGTTCCAGGCGGCGATTGCCGAAGTGCCGTTCGTCGACGTGCTCAACACCATGCTCGACCCGGAGTTGCCGCTGACCATCACCGAGTACGACGAATGGGGCAACCCTGAAGAGCCGGAGGTGTATGAGCGGATCAAGGCTTACGCGCCGTACGAAAACGTCAGCGCCCAGGCCTACCCGGCCACGCTGGTGATCGCCGGCTACAACGACAGCCGCGTGCAATATTGGGAAGCGGCCAAGTGGGTGGCCAAGCTGCGCGACACCAAGACCGACGATAACCTGCTGCTGCTCAAGACCGAGTTGGGTGCGGGCCACGGCGGCATGAGTGGGCGTTATCAGGGATTACGTGACGTAGCACTCGAATATGCATTTGTTTTCAAGGCGCTGGGGCTGATTTAAGGAACTCCGCCTGGCGGGCGGGTCTGAACACCTGACCGCCGGGCGCGCCCTGCACGATTTATGGACAAAGACTGTAAGCCTCATGCCAGAACCGACCTTACTCAATAACGAAATCCGCGACATGCTGATGGATTGCGGCCTGTTCGACCCGTTGCTGCCGGAAGATTTCCATGTGGCGGCGGGCTATTTCAACATCAGCAGCATCGCCCGCGGTGAAGCGATATTCCTCGAGGGCGACGCCGGCACCTTCATGTGCATCATCCACTCAGGCCAGGTGGCGGTGCAAAAGACCAACCATGAAGGCCAGCGGCTGACCATCGCCACCTTGCGCAGTGGGCGGGCGTTTGGCGAGATGGCCGTGCTCGATGGCGAGCGCCGTTCTGCCAGTTGTGTGGCGGCCAGCGATTGCGTGCTGTTGAACCTGGGCAAGGATTCCCTGGAAAAGATGCTCAACGACGCACCGAAAATCGCGGCCAAGATCATTCGTGCGATTGCTATCGCCCTGTCCAGGCGCCTGCGCATGGCGGACGGGCAATTGCTGTCCCAGCAGTTTTAGCCGCCTGGGGTCTTGGGCTTGATATCGTTTTGCTGCAAGCCCGGGATCGTCTGGTCCTTCGGCGGCGTGGGCAGCACGATCGGCGTCAACAATGGCTCACCGCTGCCGGCCGCCTTTGGCGTCGCCGGTGGCGTGACTTGCGGGTAAGGTGTGGGCGTTGCAGTACCCGGCGAACCCGCCGTCGGCGCCGGGGTAATCGGTACGGTTTGCGACTCCTGAGCCTGGGCCACACCGCCAAGGGCGAGCGCGCTCCACACAATGACCGTTAGAATGCTGCACTTCATCGATGGCTCCATGGCCTGACCGTAAAGTCGTAAGGCTACTCCCAACCGCGCAAGAATGCCCTTCCCAATGAGATTTCCATGAAACGTTTCGTTCTGCTGGACACCACTCCGATCCCCGACAACGGCGGTGCCTTGTGCCTGTTCGAATACGGTGAGGATTTTGTCATCAAGATTCAGGGCGGTGACGGTGGCCAGTTGATGAACACGCGCATGCACGGTTCCGAGGATGCGCTGGCGGAGATTCCGTGCCGCAAGGTTGCCGGTCGGCCCGGCTCCAGGGTGTTGATTGGCGGCCTGGGCATGGGTTTTACCCTGGCGGCAGCGCTCAAGCATTTGGGCAAGACTGCCGAGGTGGTGGTTGCCGAGCTGGTGCCCGGCGTGGTCGAGTGGAATCGTGGGCCCCTGGGGGAAAAGTCCGGCCGCCCGCTGCTGGACCCGCGCACCGTGATCCGTATGGAAGACGTGGCCAAGGTGCTGCAGGCCGAGCCCCAGGGCTTTGACGCGATCATGCTGGATGTGGACAACGGCCCCGAAGGCCTGACGCAAAAAGCCAACAGCTGGCTGTATTCCGCCGGTGGCCTCAGCGCCTGCGCCAAGGCCCTGCGGCCCAAGGGCGTGCTGGCGGTGTGGTCGGCCAGCGCCGACAAGCAGTTCAGCGACAAACTGCGCAAGGCCGGCTTCAAGGCCGAGGAAGTGCAGGTGTTTGCCCATGGCAACAAGGGCACGCGGCATACCATCTGGATTGCCGAGAAGCTCAAGGGCTAAACATTCACTGCGCGGGTTGCCGTCAGATCGACCGGCGCAGTCGATTCAAATGCCTCAAGCCTTCCAGCACCAACACCACCACCGCCAGCCAGATCGGCAGGTAGGTCATCCATTGTCCCGGCTTGAGGCTGTCTCCCAGCATCAACGACACGGCCACCAGCAGCACCGGCTCCGCGTAACTGAGCAAACCGAACAGGCTGAACGGCAACAGCCGGCTGGCCCGGATGTAGGAATAACCCGCCGCCGCACTGACCAATCCCATGAGTGGCACCAGCCAATAGAGCGCCGGGCGTTGCGCCAGGGTCTCGCCGATGGGTTCGCCACCGAGGACAAACCACAGCGCGACCGGGATCATCAGCACCATGTCCAGCCACAGTCCGCCGAGGTTATCGGTGCCACAGCGCCGACGCAGTACGAAATACAGCGGATAACCCACGCACACGACCAGGGTGGTCCAGGAGAACCCGCCCGTGCGATACAACTCATTGGCCACACCCACCGCCGCCAGCGCTGCGGCAATCTTTTGCAGATGTGAAAGGCGTTCGCCGTAAACGATGCGGCCGGTGATGACCATGCTCAGCGGTAACAGGAAATAGCCCAGCGACACATCCAGGCCGTGATCATTGAGTGGCGCCCACATGAAGATCCACAACTGCACCCCCACCAGCGCACTGGTGACCACGACACAGGGCAGCAGCGCGGGTTTCTCCCGCAGCCGCTTGTAGATCAACGGCACCCACTTCCAGTCTCCGGAGAGGCACAGCAGCAACGTCATGAAGGGCAGCGAAATGAGCATTCGCCAGCCAAATATCTGCTGACCATCCAAGGGTTCAAGAAGGGAGGTAAAGAAATACAGCACGCCAAACAGGAAGGAAGCGGAAACCGCCAGAACAACACCTTTAGACACAACAGCCTCTACAAAAAATTGCATATGTTTGATTGAAGCAGGCAGTTGTATTCACGTAGCGCGAATATCAGCGAGATGAACATCAGAAGTTTATTAACGAGCGCCATAACTTCATAACTTACGCAGGACAATGAGCCTGAACCTGCAAGTTATATAAGCAGGGCAACTCGTCGAATTTTTTATTGTTCGTACGACGATCATCAGACACTTCAACCTACCCGACTTCGGTTATTTGAAGCAGCGCGCTCTGGACGAGCGACTCTGATTTGAAACGCCACAACATCCGCCACATGGGGTTGATATCGTGAAGGGGAACCCGGTTGACGGGAAACTAAAAGTCGTCAGGAAAGACCTGAGGCATTGAACATCTGGCGCTACTGCAGAACACACTAACGGCAGCTGGCCAAGAGGCGCCACATTAAAGAAACCGGCAACGTTACTCCAACACTTTATTACCCAAATCCTATTTAAATCCCCGAGGGCATTTAAATCGATATTTGCCCGACCATTACTGTATATTCAGCCGTTATACGCCCGACAGAAACGGCGCCAGGCCGCCCCTGTCGGTTCGTCACTTACTTGCTCCTGCTGTCGATAACGTAGGGCACTTTCTTCTTGAAGGTGTCATCCAGCTCTTTGCGGTTGAGTGAAGTAAATCCCCCTAACTGCCCGGCGTTGAAGCCGCTGTCCCCTACCGGCGCATCGGGCGCCAGACTGACCATGCGCTTGGCTAGCGCTTCAATGGCCTTTTCATACCCGCCCTGCTTGTTCAGGTTGAACGCGCTCAGGTCAATCTGCGTGCGCAACCACCCTCCCCAGTAAAACTCCAGGAATTCCGGCACCACCGCGCCAGAGGTCGGCTTGCCGTAGGATGCCTTGCGGGAGAAATACACCAGGCTGCGGAACATATCGTCGCCCAGATCCTTGAAACCCAGGTGCGCCGGAATCTGCTCAGGGGTGATGGTTTTGCCCTGGCCGTCCTTGAGCCAGACCTTGCGCCCCTGCTCCATGCGCTTCCAGAACGTAGCCAGGTCAGGGCTGTCACTGAAGTTATCAGTGACCCGCACCCACATTTTCAGTCTGGCGCCGGCCCCTGGCTGCTCCCACAACGTGCTGAACGAATGGTGGCCGTCAGTGAGGTACAGCTGGCCAGCAGGGCCGACCACCACGGTTTTCATGTCCGCCGGGTGAGTCCCCACCGGGTCTTTGCAGGTAAAGCTGCCTGGTTTATGCAGGTCGGCATCTTTAGGCACCTTGCTGGCTTCACCCTGGCCATTGGTTTCACAGTATTCGTCGAACACCTTCTTGGGTGATTCGGCAAACACCCCCAGCTTGTAATGGATCTGATCAAAGCCGATCACCGCCTGGGTAGGGTGGAGCTGCTCCAGCGCCACATCAATCACCTGGCCCGGCTGGGGCGTGGAAAACGCCTGGGCTTGGACGCTGACGGCGAATAACAGCAACGCCCACCATCCTGTATGCATCCGCATGAGTACCGCTCCTTATGAATTCAGTTCGCCGATACTACAAACAATCCCCACCACCTGCGCGTACTGCAGCTGAAAAAGCCGGAGGTTTATTACCCCGCAAGCAGCTAGAATCAACACTATCCGTGATCCACTAAAAGACAGGAGCCATGATGAGCTCGACCAATCCGCCCTCCCACACCGCCAAGCTGGATCGCATCCTCGCCGATGCCCAGCGCGACCGGGAAATGGGCTACCGCGACAAAGCCCTGAAGATGTACCCCCACGTGTGCGGCCGCTGCGCCCGTGAATTCGCCGGCAAGCGCCTGAGCGAACTGACCGTGCACCACCGCAACCACAACCATGATGACAATCCCCAGGACGGCTCCAACTGGGAGTTGCTGTGCCTGTATTGCCACGACAACGAACACTCGCGCTATACCGACCAGCAGTATTTCGGCGAAGGCTCCACCAGCAGCCCGACGATTGCCAAGGCGACGCATAACCCGTTTGCGGCGTTGGCCGGGTTGATGAAGAAAGACGACTGAGTATCTTCGCTGAATGTGACGGCCTCATCGCGGGTAAGCCCGGCTCCCACAGGGGATTGCATTCCAAATGTGGGAGCCGGGCTCGCCCGTGATAGCGATCGCCCAAGCAATACATTAGCCCGAGGCCGTATAATCGCCGCTTTTCTCGAAGGCACCCTTTCCCGTGGGCAATAAACGCTACAGCTGCATCGGTCTGTATAACCCCAAATCCCCCGAAAACGTCGGTTCGGTGATGCGCGCCGCCGGCTGCTACGGCGTGGCCTCGGTGTTCTACACCGGCAAGCGCTATGAGCGGGCCCGGGACTTTATTACCGACACCAAGAAGGTCCACCACGACATTCCGCTGATCGGTATCGACGACCTGAAAAAGATCCTGCCTCTGGGCTGCATCCCCGTCGCCGTCGAGCTGGTGGAAGGCGCCCGCCCTCTCCCCGAATACACCCACCCCGACCGCGCGCTGTATATCTTCGGCCCGGAAGACGGCTCCCTGGACAAGGAGATTCGTGACTGGTGTGAAGACGTGGTCTACATCCCGACCACCGGTTGCATGAACCTCGCCGCCACCGTCAACGTGGTGCTTTACGACCGCCTGGCCAAGGGCAACAACACCCGCTCAGGCCCCAAATACTGATTTTCCGGGAACATCCACGGCCTGTGTGCAGTCAGCTGCATATCAATAAGCCCTTGTTGGAGACAGATCATGAGCGACAGCAAAACCCTGCGACCCGTTATCCGGTCCACACCGTTCGAGCGCCAACCCACGCAAAACGTCCAGGGCTGGGAACGCATCGGCTCCCTGGCCGGCGGCGTGGTGATGATGGGCAAAGGCCTGCGCCGTGGTGGCTTTTTCGGTTTGATCCAGGTGGCGATTGGCGGCGTGGCCCTGGCACGCGGGATCAGCGGGCACAGCTCGGCGAAAGAGTTGCTGGAGCGCAGCCGCCAGGAAATGAACACCGTGCGGACCAAGATTGAACGCGCCGGTGAGGAATTGAAAAACCTCAAGACCAAGGCTGAAGTGGCGGCTGAAAACGCCAGCAAAACTGTGGGTTAACCTCGATCAAATGTGGGAGCGGGCTTGCTCGCGAAAGCGGAGTGTCAGTCACTGAATGTGTTTCTGATACATCGTATTCGCGAGCAAGCCCGCTCCCACCTTGGTTTCAGTGCAGCAGTTTAGTATCGAGTACTACCGACGACTCGCCAATAATGCTCTCCCCCAGCTGCACAAACTCCTTTGTGCTGATGCTGTTCATGCGCATCACCGCCTGGGTCAAATCATCCAGCGAACGCTTGTTGTGGGTTTTCACACGAATCTCGCGGTCCAGCTCCTGCAACAACACCACTGCCCGTGACACCGTCGCGCCACTGGCGTGCTCGACCCGCAGGGTGGTCACGTCCCTGCCTTCCTTGGCCAGCCGGGTCTGGAGCGCGGCATAGCGGTCGTCACTGATGCCGCCCGCACGGCGCATCAATTCAATGGCGTAGTACTGCGCCAAACCTTCGCTGATCCAGTCGCTGCCCTGCTGGTCGTTGAAGCGACCGATGGCCTGCACCACTTCGCGGATAAACGGGCTGCTGCCGTTTTCGCTGACCAGCGGTGTTCGGCTGTTGAGGTAGATCGAGTCCCGCGCCGAGTACGCACCGCGCCGCATCGGGTCACTGGCGCCCACCACCAGGAGTTTCGCCGGGTGCCGCGGGAATGCCGCTTGCACTTGCGGCCAGACAAACGTCAGCAAGGTCAGCACATCCATGCGATGCATGCCCTGCCCTTTGGGCGACGCCACGGTGATTTCGGTTTCCCCCAGGCGCATCCTGCGGCTGCCCAACGTACCCGCGAGCATCCAGCCGGTGGGCCGGTCAAACAGGCGGGAAACATTATCGATGCGGAATTTGTTCTTGCCGATGCGCGGCCAGGACGTCTCGACGCTTTTCCAGCCGGCGGGCAGTTCAAACACCAGGCGCGACACCAGTTCAATGCCGTCCTGCTGATCCAGGCGCGCGGTGGGCACCAGGTCTTCGCCACGAAACAGCGCCCAGCCAGGGGTCATGCGTGCTTCGTAAACGCCCTTCTTGCGGGCGTGGGTCAGGCGAACGCGGTAGGTCAGGCTGGCCTTGTCGGCACTGGGTTGCCACAGACCACGGCTGGCGCCCGGCGTATTGCCCGGCATCACTTGCCACTGGCCATCGGCCTTGAAATCGCTGTAGTCGCCGTCGCGGCCCAGGTCGAAGTTGAGGCTGCGCACCGCCGAGCCCTGGGACAGGCTCAGGCGCACCTCTGCCTGATCACTTTGGGGCAGCAGCTTGACGTGGTAGTCCAGGTCGACTTTCTTCGCCCAAGCCGACGTACTCAATGCCAATAACAGCAGGCTTGCCGCCAGCCTGGCTCCAACCGTCATACACACTCCTTCTCAGCCCGCGCGAAAAATCAGGTAATCCTCCCAGTCATCCTCGGGCACGCTGCCTTCGCTGAGCATGCGTCCGGACTGGGAAATGCGTTCCTGGTGCACGGCGTCGCGATCGCCGCAGACGAGGTGATGCCACAGCGGCAAGTCCTTGCGCTCACTCACCAACCGGTAACCGCAGGTAGGCGGCAGCCATTTGAACTGATCGGCCTGCCCCGGAGTGAGCTGGATGCAATCGGGCACCGAGTCGCGACGGTTGGGGTAATCGGTGCACTGGCAGGTTTTCAGGTCCAGCAGTTTGCAGGCGATACGCGTGTAGTAGACGCTGTTGTCGTCTTCATCCTCGAGCTTTTGCAGGCAGCACAGGCCGCAGCCGTCGCACAACGACTCCCACTCATCCTGGTCGAGTTGTTCGAGGGTTTTGCGGATCCAGAAAGGTTCGACTTTGGCGGCCATGGCTCTACATCAATATCGGTATGTTAAAAGGCCGCCAGTCTAGTGCCCATGGCTCCCGGGGCCAAGCGCTTACGACTGTCGGTACAACAAGACTTGTCAGCCACCCGGTGGCGAAGTAGTTTTGAACCCCGTTTTTCATCAGGATCAGCCCAATGAGCAGCAACCCTCGCGTCGCCGACTACCCGATCCACCCACAATTCACCGACCGCTGGTCGCCGCGCGCCTTCACCGGCGAAAGCATCCCGGTGGAGACCCTGTTGAGCTTCTTCGAAGCCGCGCGCTGGTCCCCTTCGGCCTACAACTCTCAGCCATGGCGTTTTCTCTACGCCCGTCGCGACACGCCAAACTGGGAGCGTTTCCTGGGCCTGCTGAACGAATTCAACCGTGGCTGGGCGCAGCATGCCTCGGCCCTGGTAATCGTCGCGTCGAAGACGACCTTCACCGTCCCCGGCGCCACCGAAGAAACCCCGGCGCTGTGGCACACCTTTGACACCGGCTCGGCCTGGGGCCACCTGGCGCTGCAAGCCAGCCTCAGCGGCTGGCACACCCACGGCATGGCCGGTTTCGACCAAGAGCTGACCCGCAAGGAACTGAAGATTCCTGAAGGTTACGCCCTGCACGCAGCCGTGGCGATTGGCAAGTTGGGGGACAAGTCGACCCTGCCCGACTACCTGCAAGCCCGGGAAACCCCGAGCCCGCGTCGTCCATTGAACGAGCTGGTGTCCGAAGGCGACTTCAATCACCAGGACTGACACGCTCTGACAACCCTTGACGGTCGCTTCAAAACCCTGCTGCCATCACAGCAGGGTGCACCCGCCACAAGTGTAGCTACGCCTTGGCGATCAGCGCGTAATAGGCCCTGCGCAGCTCGTCTCTATCACGCTTGTACAAACTGGCGAGAAACGGTGTCATGTCTTCAAGCCCGTTGGCGTTCAAGTCCACTGGATAAATTTTATTATCCCTCGCCGAATACAGGAAATTGCTCAGCTGCAGATCGTTGTGGTAAAGATTTTTCTGCTCCATACGCCGAAACGCGTCATCCAGTAAAAGCCGCGCCTCTGGGGGCAAACTTCCCCTCGCCAGGGTATTAACATCCACCCCGTCCAGTTTGCCCATTTTCAAATAACGACGACCATCCTCAAATATCGTCGTTGCAAAGCCGTCACCGTAATAGCTGTTCAGGCACAGGGTCTCGTTATCGACAAAGTCGTCGGCAGCCGTCATGGATGAAGGGCCATAGTCCTTATAAACACTTTTACCGTCGAGACTTTCGTAGATCGTCCCCTCGCCGCCCCCGCCAATTTTTGGGCCCAGGTCCGATGCCACCGAAGGCGGGTTGCCGCCGCGGGCACCCAGGCGCTGCCATTGGTCGCCCTGAAGGTGCTGCACCAACAGCGGCGTTTGCCGATTATTGTGATAAATCCGTGCCTGCACGGCACCGTCGGCGGTGCGAGTCACTTGCCGTACTTCGTAGACCGCCGTGTTGCCGGCGGTATCGGTATGGCGGATATGAGACACGTGACCGTCTGCCGCCGCATAGATCCCCTGACTGTCGCGCGCAAGCCCGGAAATGTTCGATTCAGCCACGCCGTAGTCGCCAAACAACCGGTTGTTCAGGGCGCTGCCTGACTCGGCAGGCGTCGTGATAATCGCGCCATCCATCGCACTCGTTTTTGCGGTGAAACCTTCAAGCGGGCTGCCGTACGGCCGCATCCTATCCACATCAAACGCATACCATCGACCGTTCTGGAGTACCGCACCTCCATCAACGTTTTGCCCCGCGACCTTGAAAGTACCCGTCGCCGCTGCGTCATGGTGTTTGCTGGCCGCTTTCAACAGGTCATAGCTGCCACTCGCGCCCTTGAGCTTGTTGACCACCTCTGCACCCGTCGCGCGTACAAGGTTGGCGCCTTTGCCCAGCAGCCGGGCACCGCCGGCGACCAGATCGCTGAAGCCATCCAACGGGTTGAATGCCTGAATGGCCGCCACACCGACGACCTTTGCCACTTGAATGGCCTTGGCGGCAGCGCTGGCGACCTTGGCCCCCGCCTTCGTCACTTTCGCCGCCACACCCGCGCCCGCCGTGACGAAACCAAACACATCCAGCGCCAGGTCACTGGCACCTTCCAGGTGGTTGCCCTTGGAAAAGTTCGCAATGGCTGACCTAAGCGGAATCAGGTCGAGAAAAAAGTTGGTGACGTTCCACTCGGTTGCCATCTGCTTATCGAACGAGGTCACGCCCCGGGCATAAGCCTTGACGTCATCACTGTCGAGATCGAGGTGCTCAACAAAAGCGTCGGCGATGTGCTGCGTTCGCGTACTGGAAAAACTGATGGGCGGCGTCGATAAGCCCGCCTGGTTTTTCGGGCCAAGGGCAGCCTCATTCACGGCCTTGGGATTGAAGTGTTCCGTCTTGAACGTTTTGTTGGCTTGCCGCTCTCGTTTTGTTGTTAATTCAGAAGCTGGCACCGCGCTGATAGCAGCTGCTTTCAAGTCAATTTCATAAACGGTGTCGCCATTTCTTCCGGTCGCCTTGACCCACAACTTATTGTCCGCCCCCCGCCTTTTTTTTGAGGTGAAGTCGACGCCAAGTTCATAGGTGTTTTTCTGAAAAAACTCGAGTTTTCCAAACTCAAGGTTTTCTCTGTCGGCCAATGGAAGTGTTGCGACAAGGTGCCTGATAGCGCTGCGAACCCCTTGCTTGCGAGAGGCGATCGCTTGCTCGAACTGTTCGTTGAAGACTTTGTTCACGCCGAAATCAAGGCGCTTGCCTTTGATCGCCTCTGCAATGTGCGGGTCCCTGCTTTCCCATGTGTAGTGGCCAAGTCCGCTCATGGCGATGTCCAGCAACGAGTAAAGCCCTGCGGGTGCCCGGTTCGGATCGTAAAGCGGTTGGGCTGACGGTTGTTTCGAGTCAACGACCTTCAGTCGTTTCTCTTCAAAGGGTACATGCTCGCCAAACCGCTCTTTCAGGTGGACCAGTGCAATGTCTTTACGGCTTGGGATATCGGCTTCCAATAACCCGGTAGCCGCAAGCGTCAACTTCAGTTGTGCGTTGAATGCCGTCCTTGCACGGTCTATCTCGACGTCGCTGTAACTGTCACTGGGCTGCCGAGTGACAATCCCGTTGGCCACGCCCCAATCCACCAATGCCGCCTTCTGTGCGTGTTCGGCGGCCGCTCGATTCGTCACGATCGCGTTTTCAGCGCTGGACATGACCTGGGCAAAGTTCATGTGCGCCACCTTCCCGGGGAACTGCGCTTCTATGGCCGCAGCTGCGACCGCGAGGCTTACCCAGGCCGGGCTGCCGTAAGTCACGCGGTCGGGAATGCCCTTGATCAAAAACTCGGGGGCCTTTCGTGCCAGTAACAAATAGGCGCCGGCCTTGGCCATCTCGGGACTGGTCTTGTAATTTTCGTGCAGGTAAGTGCTCAGGCGCTCGAGCACTGTCGAAGCCGGCCTGCCCCAGTGGGCGTGTTGCGCGAGGTCGAAACCTGCCACATGGTTTCGGTGCGGCGCCGTAATGGACTCGGGGTCCAGCAGCAGGTGGATTGCGCTCAGTGCGTATTCGTTCACGCTGGTATCGGTTGCGACGCCCCCGAGCTGATCCTGGATGGCTTGCCCCAGTGCCTGCCCGCGGGTGGAGCTGACGAGGGTTTCGAGTGCCTTGGCAGGATCAGCCAATGCCTCGTCCGACAACGGCCGGTTCGCGTTCAGATATTCCAGTATACCCACGCTTGCGCCGATGTGCGGTGCATTGGGGTTCTGGCTGCCATGGTCGGTAGCCGCCGCCAGCACCCTGCGCTGTTCACCGGCGCTCATGGGAACAGGCCAGGACAACCCGCCGCCAAAATTGCCGAGCGGATGCTCCAGTGCCCTGTCACTCACCGCGTGGGCATGACCGGTCAGTTGAAAATGATTGGTGGGCAACCCCAAGCCGATACTTCTGAGAAAGGTCTCTACCGTCGCCGCTTTACCCGCCCGGATCGGGTAGGACGAGTCGGGGTGTATTTGCATCGGTGTCGTTTGCAGCGCGGCCAGCACCGCTTGAGGGCTGGCATTCACGCCAAGACGGCTGGCGATTTCGTTGAGCTTCTGGCCCAGTGTCCGCAGATTCTCGCGGTCGCCCAACGCCGCGGTGAGACCGGATTGCCGGGGGACTGGGGCGCGGGACTGCGCGTTGAAATCGGCCGCGGCGACCAGAGCAGAGGGCAATAGAGGGAGCGCCGCCGGCTCGGTGGAAAGAAGGGAAAGTTGCGGAGTGACCCGTGGAGGGAGAGACACAGTGCCAGCATTCAACATGAGAATGTACCCATCTAAAGAGGGGTACGAGACTCACATACGACCTGTAAAACCGACATCTGATTAGTGTTTGCAGAAATTTGTAAACGCCCGGCAACATGCCTGCCGGGCTAGCGCACTATCAGTAACCGCGCTCGAAACTCACTTCCCCGCGCAACGTTTCCTGCGCCTGATACGCCCGCAAATTCTCGACAAACAACTGCACCATCATCCCCGGCGAAGTCGGCGCCGAGCTGTGGCCGGTGAGCAGCAAGCCCCAGGCGGTCCAGAACGGATGGCGTTGGGGCAATGGCTCCTGACGGCAAACGTCAATCACCGCGCCGGCCAGATGGCCTTCCTTCAACGCTTCCACCAGGTCCGCATCGACCACCGCTACACCGCGCCCGACGTTGATAAACAACCCGGTCGGCTTGAATTGCTTGAACAACGCGGCGTCGTACAAATCATGGGTGTTCGGCGTGTTGGGCAGCAGGTTGACCACATAGTCCACCTCGCCCACCAGGCGCGGTAACTCTTCGAGCCCGGCGACTTCGATAAACGGCGCCTGCTCGCGGGCTTCGCTGGCGATGCCATACAACTCAACACCAAACGGCAGCAGGAATTGCGCAACGCTACGGCCGATATCGCCGGTACCGACGATCAGCACCTTGCGCCCCGCCAGGCTCTGGCCCATGCGGTTATCCCACTTGCGCTCAACCTGGCTGACCAGCCGCGCCAGCACTTCACGCTCATGGCCGAGCATGTAAGTCAGCACGTATTCGGCCATCACCTGGCCAAAAATGCCTACGGCGCGGGTCAGGCGATAATCCCGGGGCAGGCCTTCGGCCAGCAGCGGCGTGATGCCGGCCCAGGTGGACTGCAGCCATTGTGGCTGGTGGCCCTGGCGCAGCAAGGTGGCCAGCAGGTCCGGCTGGCCCAGCCACACCGGGCAATCGGCCGCCAGGCGCGACAATTCCGCGGAGTCGCCGCTGGTCATGACCTCAAGGTCCGGCGCCGCTTCGCGCAGCAGCCGGGCGTACAGCGGGTGATCGTGTTCAGCAATCAGAACGCGCATGGTTCAAACCTTTCAAAAACACTGCAGGCGGCCGCCGGCGCAGTTCGCTGTCCGTTGCGGCCACCGCCAAAAATTGAATTCCATTGATGATGTGCCCCGGAAGGGGCACTGACCGATCACATCGGGTCATTACGTCGCAGCAGCTCTTCGGGCAAGTGTTCGATGTACTCGTCCTCGGCCGGCGGCATTTGCAGGTGGTAACCCTGCTTTTCGAGGTTCTCCAGAACCACGGTAATGTCCTCGCGGGACAGCTTGCGCTCCGGGCTCAGTACCAGGTCAAAGGCATGGTGCGGCTTGCCGAAGGCAGCCAGCAGACTTTCCGGCACGCGCTCCAGTGCATCGCTTTTCAGCACGTAGAGGTACATCTCGTTTCGTTTGAGGCTGCGATAGATGGAGCAAATACGTTTCAAGGCTGTTCTCCGGCAGTGGCCAGGCTGTCCAGCAGCGCCTGGCCCATCAATTCGCGGCGCCAGCCACGCAGCGAATCTGGCAATTGGTATGGCCCCTCGGGGTAGCCGCTCTTGACCAGGGCTTCGAGGGTTTTCTTGCGCAGCATCAGTTCCGGCGCCATGTCCAGGCGTTCAGCCTCGGCCTGGCCCAGGGCGCGCAGTTGCTTGATCAGCGTGGCGGCGTCCACCGGCAATGGCTCGGCAACCGCCGGTGGCCATTGGTCCATGGGGACGCTACCGGCACGCTTGATCAGGCCCAGCAGGAACTCGCCGTCCTGGCGCACGGTGCGCGGGTGCATGTCTTCGATCTTGCCCAACGCGGCGAGGTTATCCGGCTGGGATTTGGCCAGGGGCCATAACGAGTGTTCACGAATGATCCGGTTGCGCGGCAGGTCCCGGGCGCGGGCTTGCTGTTCACGCCAGGCGCACAGTTCGCGCAATACCGCGAGTTGGGCACGAGACAGTTTCCAGGCCAGTTTGGCGTCGCGGTAGACCTCATACGGGTCGACTTCGCGGCGCAGGTTGGCCACCAGTTCGGCACCGTCTTCCAGGACCCAGGCGTATTTGTCGTCGGACAGTTTAGGGCGCAGGCGTGTGTAGACCTCCGCCAGGTGCACCGCGTCTTCAGCGGCGTAGCTGATTTGCGTCTCGGACAACGGCCGCTGTAGCCAGTCCGAGCGGGTTTCACCCTTGGGCAGGTCGATATCGAGGACGGCTTGCACCAACCGCGAATAGCCCATGGAAAAACCGAGGTTCAGGTAGGCCGCCGCCAGTTGCGTGTCGAACAACGGCACCGGCAGGCTACCAGTCAGGCGCAGCAACACTTCCAGGTCTTCGCTGCAGGCGTGCACCACCTTGATCACCGCCGGGTTTTCCAGCAAGGCGGCCAAGGGTTGCCAGTTGTCGATGGTCAGGGGGTCGATCAGGTAAGCGCGAACGCCATCACCAATCTGGATCAGCCCGGCAATGGGATAAAAGGTGTCGACCCGCATGAATTCGGTGTCGAGGGCGACGAATGGCAACTGCTGCCATTCGGCGCAGTGCTGGCCGAGGCTATCGTTGTCGCAGATCCAGTGAATATCGATGGCCACACGGCTCTCCCTTGAAGAATGGCGCGCAGTATATATCGCGAAAGGGAGTTGCGAGCATTCGCAGTACAGCATCCGCCATGAAAACTCTTACAGGAGCTGAAGAATAGTCCGACAGCCGGTGCTTATCCTCTCTTGCGCAGGACGTACACGCGCCACATGGCCGAGCCGGGCAGGAATTCCTGCTGATTGAGGACCTTGAAACCGGCCTGGCGAAACTCCGCTTCCACCTGCGCCCGATGGCTGGCAACTGCCGCCAGTGCGGGCTGCACAGCCCGGTAGCCGCTGTCACTGTTGACCGAGACGATCACCGTGTCACGGCTCACCCGGTGAAACTCCCCGAGCAGGGCCAGGCGCCCTTCTGGCGTGGGCACATGGCGAAACAACTCCAGGCAAAAAATGCAATCCACCGCGTTGGCCGACAGGCCGATGGAAAACGCCGAGCCCTGGAAGGTCTTGATCCGCTTGAGCAAGCCCGGCGCGTGGTGAGTGCGGGCGTGGTCGAGCATGTCCTGGGAGTTGTCCGACGCGAGGATCACCCGGTTGCTGTGCTCGGCCAGCACTGGCCAAAACCGCCCGGTACCGCATGCCAGGTCGAGGATCAGCCCCGGCTCGCCGGCGATTTTCAGCGCGCGGCGCACCAACCGCTCATCGCGCCATAACCCCAGGCGCCGCAGCAGACCCGGCGGACGTGTGTCCGCGCAGACCCGGGCATGCTCCTGGCCTGTGCGTTCGGCAAATTCAATCTCGATGGAAGACGGCGGTTGCGACGGCATCACACGACTCTGTTAATGGATCAGACATTCGCAGCTTAACCACTGGCTCGTGAAAAAAAGGTCGAAGGATTGTTCACCGTTCATACCGATCCAGTATCCAGCGCGCAGCCTGTCTGTTAACTGTCTGTGATCAACGCCTTCATCTTCAGGCCTGGTGCAAATACCAGCGCCAGTCCTGCTCGCCCACCTCGCCCATGAACTGGCGGTACTCGGCCCGCTTGACCGCCAGGTACACGCCAAGGAATTCGCGGCCAAACGCCTCCCGCGCCCAAGCCGAGCCTTCAAGCGCACGCAAGGTGGTCAGCCAATCGGTCGGCAGCAATTCCTTGGCCTGGGCGTAACCGTTGCCCTCCACCGGCGCGCCGGGGTCGCGCTGTTCGCGGATGCCCCGGTGAATACCGGCCAGAATCGCGGCTGCCGCGAGGTACGGGTTGGCGTCGGCACCGCAGATACGGTGCTCGATATGCCGGGAAAACGCCGGCCCGCCGGGTACTCGCAGCGTGACGGTGCGGTTGTCCACGCCCCAAGTGGCGGCCAGCGGCGCGTAGCTGTTGGTCTGGAAGCGCCGATAAGAGTTGGCGTTCGGGCAGAACATCAGCAACGAGTCGAGCAACGTACTGAGCATGCCGCCCACCGCATGGCGCAACAGCGGCGTACCGTCGGGCGCTTCGCTGGCAAACAGGTTATTGCCGTCGCGGTCCGCCAGGCTGACGTGCATGTGCATGCCGGTACCGGCCAGGTCATCGAAAGGCTTGGCCATGAAACACGCGGTCATCCCGTGCTTGTGGGCCACGCCCTTGACCAGGCGCTTGTAACGGACCGCCTCGTCCATGGCTTGCAGGGCATCGCTGCGATGCTCCAGGGTGATTTCCACCTGGCCCGGGGCGTATTCGGAAATCGCCGTGCGCGCCGGGATGCCCTGGAGTTTGCAGGCGCTGTAGAGGTCGGCGAGGAACGGTTCGATCTGCTCCAGTTCTCGCAGGCCGTAGACCTGGGTCGAGCGTGGGCGGCCGCCATCGACATCCCGCGCCGGTTGCGGGCGGCCGTTGCTGTCGGGCTTCTGGTCGAGCAAGTAGAACTCCAGCTCCGCCGCCATCACCGGGTAATAGCCGTCGGCCTTGAGGTCGTCGATCACCTTGGCCAGCAAGTGCCGGGGATCGGCCACGGTGGCGGGCATGCCTTCGGTGGGGTGCATGCTGACTTGCACCGCCGCCGTCGGAATCAGCCGCCACGGCATGCGCTGCAAACTGCCGCTGACCGGGTAGGCACGGCAGTCGATATCGCCGACTTCCCAGACCAGCCCGGAGTTCTCCACGTCGTCGCCATTGATGGTCAGGCCGAGGATGGTACTCGGCAGCGGCCGGCCACTTTCATACACCGCCAGCAGTTCATCGCGGTGCAACAGCTTGCCCCGGGGCACCCCGTTGTTATCGAGGATGAACAGCTCGAACATCTCGATATCCGGGTTCTGTTCAAGAAAGGAGTGGGCTTCGTGCAAGGTGGCAAAGGGCGTGCTCATGGGCATTCTCATACGTTCGCGTCAGGCAGGCGCACAGGCGCTGCCGGGCAGATGCGCGGGGCATCCATGGGGCAAATCAACGTAGGAGAAAGGTGTCCGGTGGGCGTGCGTGGCGGCAGTGCCACAGCGCCCAGAAGGCGAGCTCGGAGGGAAGCGCATCAGCGGTGATCCGACGACGATCCGGACGGCTGGACGCAGCAGCGCCTGGCGATGTCTCAGGGTGTGTGTCGGGGGAACCGTCCATGCGCAAATCACAGTGAAGAGATGCCGGGCAGCCTCACACGCGAGGTTAAGCCGTTAAATCCAGTCTTGACGGAGTTTGGTTGTGCCATGGCTAAACATTTGCAAATAATGGCGGCCCTGCCCATGCCCAAGGACCCGACCGCATGAAAGCTTTGCTGACCCTTTCCCTGCTGGCTGGCCTGTCCGCCCAGGCCCTGGCCGACGGCCCCGTGTCGCACCTGGATGAAGTGCTCCAGCGCGGTGAAATGACCGTCTGCACCACCGGCGACTACAAGCCCTACACCTATCTGCGCCCGGACGGCAGCTACGAAGGCATCGACATCGCCATGGCCCAATCCCTGGCCAAGAGCCTTGGGGTGCAGGTGAAGTGGGTGCCGACCACCTGGAAAACCCTGATGCCGGACTTCCTGGCCCAGCGCTGTGATATTGCGGTGGGCGGTATTTCGGTGTCCCTCGAGCGGCAGAAAAAGGCATTTTTCAGCCAGCCATTGGGCGTCGACGGCAAGATCCCGCTGGTGCGTTGCGCCGATGTGCAGCGCTATCAGACGGTGGAGCAGATCAACCAGCCGCAGGTTCGGGTGATCGAGCCTGCGGGCGGCACCAATGAGGTGTTCGCACGGGCGCACTTGGGTAAGGCAAAGCTGACGTTGTTCCCGGACAACGTGACGATTTTCGAAGAGCTGCTGGCCAACAAGGCCGATGTGATGATCACCGACGCCAGCGAAGCCCGGTATCAGCAAAAACTCAAGCCGGGGCTGTGCGCGGTGAACCCCGAGCGGTACATGCAGTACAGCGAGAAAGCGTTTTTACTGCCTCGCGATGATGTGGCCTGGAAGAGTTATGTGGACCAGTGGCTGCACTTGAGCACGGTGACGGGCGTGTATGACGGCATCATCAATCAGTGGTTGGCTGCGCCCTGACCAATTCAACAAATGCCCTGCACGCGGCACTACGGTATGCCCCCTTGCGACTGAGCAACGCCGCCGTGCGTTGCGGCAACGCCGGGCTTAGCGGCACCGCCTGCAACCCCGGCTGTACCTGGGCAATTGCGCTGGGCAGGATGGTCGCCAGCCGGGTGTTCCGTACGATTTCGATAATCGCGCTGATGGAATTGGCCTCCATGGCAATCAGCGGTTTCACCGCCTGACTGCGAAAATACTCGTCGATATAGCGGCGCGTGGCGAAGCCTGAGTTCAGCAACACCAGCGGTTGCTGAAGCCACGACTGTTGGCCGATATCAGCATGGCCAGCACTCACCACCACACTCAACGCCTCGACAAACACCCCTTCACACTCGATATCCGGCAAATGCTCGCCGGTAAAACCGATGCCGATATCCAGTAAATCCTCCGTCAGCGCTGCCTCCATGCGGTCCTGGGTCAGCTCCTCGACGCTCACCGTTATGCCCGGATACAAACCGTTAAAACGCGCCAGCAACGGCCCGATGAGGTAAGCGGTAAACGTCGGCGTCATGGCCAGGCGCAGACTGCCACGGCTCAAGTCCTGCACGTCATGCATGGCGCGGGTGCCGGCCTGCAAATCCTGCAACGCCAGGCGCGCAAACCGCACATAGGCCTCACCCGCGTCGGTGAGGCTGACGCTTCTACCGGAGCGATCCAGCAGCGGTGCGCCCAAGGTTTCTTCCAGTTGCTTGATCTGCTGCGACAAGGTCGGCTGCGACACATGCAGCGCCTCGGCCGCCCGGGTGAAATTGCGGTGCTCGGCGACGGCCAACAGGTAGCGGATATGACGCAGCAACATGGGTGGCGCTCCAACTATAGGTTTTGCTTATAGAAACCATAATAAGCCGGTCTTGGACGCTATAGCTGAAAACTTCCATCCTTGCCCCATCAGCGACGCAAGGAGAACCACCATGCAAGACCTCATCGACGGCTTCCGCAAGTTCCAGGGTGAAGCCTTCACCCAACGCAGCGATCTGTTCAAACACCTGGCGACCACACAGAACCCCGGCACGCTGTTCGTGTCCTGTTCCGACAGCCGCGTAGTCCCGGAGCTGTTGACCCAGCAGGAACCCGGGGATCTGTTTGTGATCCGCAATGCCGGCAACATCGTGCCGTCCTACGGACCAGAGCCCGGAGGCGTGTCGGCCACCGTCGAATACGCGGTAGCCGTTCTCGGCGTCAGCGACATTGTGATCTGCGGCCACTCCGACTGCGGCGCCATGACCGCCATTTCCACCTGCAAATGCCTTGATCACTTGCCCGCCGTGGCCAACTGGCTGCGCCATGCCGAGTCGGCCAAGGTGATCAACGCCGCCCGTACTCACGCCTCCGATGCCGACCGGCTGAACTCACTGGTGCGGGAAAACGTGGTCGCCCAACTGGCCAACCTCAAGACCCACCCTTCCGTGGCCCTGGCCCTGGAACAAGGCCGGCTGAGCCTGCACGGCTGGGTCTACGACATCGAAAGCGGCGGCATCGACGCCTTGGATGGCCGCAGCGGGCGCTTCGTGTCCCTGCTCGACCACCCCACCACCCGCGCCCACGCCGCCTGAACCTTATTCAACCCCAAGAGGAAATCATCATGTTGCAATCCCAATTCGCCCAATCCCCACGCCTGGCCCTGGCCGACACCGTCATCGACATCAAGGCGCGCAAGAATCTGTCGTGGCAGGACCTCACCGACGGCACCGGCCTGAGCCTGGCGTTCGTCACCGCCGCCCTGCTCGGCCAGCATCCACTGCCGAAAGACGCTGCCGATGTGGTCTGCGACAAGCTCGGTCTCGACCAGGACGCCAGCCGCCTGCTGCAAACCGTGCCCCTGCGTGGCAGCTTCCCCGGCGGTGTGCCGACGGACCCGACCATGTACCGCTTCTATGAAATGCTGCAGGTCTACGGTTCGACCCTCAAGGCCCTGGTGCACGAGCAGTTTGGCGACGGCATCATCAGCGCGATTAACTTCAAGCTGGACATCAAGAAGGTCGAAGACCCGGACGGCGGCTCGCGCGCGGTGATCACCCTGGATGGCAAATACCTACCGACCAAACCGTTCTGATTTGCCGGTAAACCGTCTACGCTCTTGGCACACCAACAAGAACGAGGGACGGGTAATGAAGGCAATGCTCCGAGCCACCTGGCTGCTGCTGTTGTGTTTTGGCCAGGTGCACGCCGCCACCGCTGAGGAGGCGGATGCCCAAGCCGCCAAGGCCTTGTTGGAAAAGGCCTTGGCGTATTACCAGAGCAATGGCGACAAAGCCTTTGCGGCGTTCAGCCGACAGGGTGAATTCGTCGATCAGGACCGTTATGTGTTCGTGGTCAACACCAAGGGCGTGCTGCTGGCAAGTGGCGGGCCCTCTTCTGCGTTGATCGGGCGCAATGTTTCCGAGGTGCTGGGGCCGGATTTGAACAAGTCGTTCAAGGACGCGCTGGCGGTGCCTGAAGGCAGTGGCATTCAGCAGGCCGATTACCGTTGGCAGAACTGGAATGACGGTAAGGTGGAGCGCAAGCATGTGTATTACCAGCGTGTTGGGCAGCGGATTTTGGCCGTTGGCTACTACTTGCCAAGGGCCACGCCGGAACATGCGAAGTCTTTGCGGGACAAGGCGGTCAAGGCGTTGGAGAAGGATCAGGCGGGGACGCTCAAGGCGATCAACGCCATGCAGGGCGGCTTTTTGCAGGATGATCTGTATGTGTTTGTGGTTGACCTCGATACCCACCGCTACGTGGCCCATGGCACGACTCCGCGGTTGGTGAATACGGATTTCAGCAAGATCAAGGACCCCGACGGGAAGCCGGTGGGCGAGCCGATCCTGGCGGTCATGGCCGAGCAGGATCAGGGGGAATATCGATACCGCTGGAAAAATCCGGTGACGGGGAAGGTTGAGAACAAGCATGCGTATTTGCGCAAAACCGGGCATCTCATGGTGGCTGTGGGGTATTACAGTCCTTGAGGCGTGTATATCCGTTATTTAGGTAACGGCTGCTTATGGTTCCGCTCTTACAGCGGCTCACTTTTGAACAGCGCAAAAGTAAGCAAAACGCTCTTGCCCCACCACTCGGCACCTCGCCTAGGCTCGGTGTGCCCTCACTCCGGCTTTGGACCGTGGGCCGCCGTCATGGGCCATCCTTGGCCCAGGACGGCTAACCCGGCGTCCTGCCGGGTTACCCACGCTCCAAAGCCTGCGTTCGGCCAGCGTGGTTTAATGGGGCGCCTAAGATCAAGATCAAAAGCAAGATCAACAGCAAGAGCACAGCGGCCTACCGGCCGGCTTGAGTGTTGAAGAGCAAAATCAAAATCTAAAGCGGGCACGGT
>NZ_JAAAFU010000008.1:0-124511 GCF_019352905.1 Pseudomonas sp. Xaverov 83
CCCCCACAATTCCCACCAATCACCTCCCCCGCAAACGCCCTACGCACAAACGGCGTCGAGTCCACGAGCGAACCATTGACCGTCGCAGAATGATCAAGCTCAGGATAAAAATGCCATTCGATCCGATCCCCCGCCTTGCACGCACCCCTGACAAGCGCCTTTTGCCCCGGCACAAACACATCCCGATCCTGCCCCCCCGTACCGATGAACACCGGAATATCCGTCTTCAACGTCGGATACGCCGACTCACGATAAACCCTGTCGAGTGCCGCTTTCGGCGAACGCTTGAAGCTGTCATTGAAGCTGAGCCCATCAGCCATCACCCGCTGCTCTATGACATGCAAGCAATCACGCTGACTGATCTCAAACGCCGGCATCCCACGCTCGCTCAAGTAGTCGGCAGCCACGAACGAAGGATCAAACAAAGTGGCTGTACTCAGCCGCAGCAGGTTGTAGGCAAAGGTCGGCACCACCGAACTGCGTGCCTTTTCCACCTCGGCACTGTCACCCGTTTTATGGGCAGCAGCGTAAGGCGTCCCCGTCGCCACCACCCCCACGATATTCAACTCGGGCGCATAGTCTTTTCTATAGACCGCCGTCGCAAACGCAGCACGGCCGCCCTGAGACTGCCCGAACACCACCACCCGCTTGGAGAGTTCGAAATCACCCGCCATCACCGCACGAATGCTGTCGAGCACACCATAAGCGAGCGGACTGGTCAGCCCATACGGATGCAGGCCAGGTGTCCCAAGCCCTTGGTAATCAGTGGCGACGATGGCGTAGCCCTGGGCCAGCCAATAATTGAGATACCGCGTATCTCGCGGGCTGCGCCCGGCGAACGATGGCGCGCAGATATCGGCGCTGCCCACCGTGCCGTGGGCCCACGCCATCAACGGCCAACCACCCACCGGCGGTGTGCCCTTGGGCAGGAACAGCGCACCGGAAACGACAATCCGCTTGCGGGCATCGAGACCGTCGGTGGAGGTGTACGAAATACGGATGTTCTGCCCTGCATCGGCCAGGCTTTGCTGGCCGGTCAACGGCTCGCTGCGCAGCATCTGCCCGGGTGAGGCAGGCAGCTTGTCGGTCCAAGTATAAAACGCGGGAACAGCACCATCACCGACAAACGTTTGCTCAGCACTCACACCACTGCATCCGGCAAGCAACATCGCCAGCGCAAGCGATAACCGTCGCGACATCACCAGCCCTCTTTCAACATCCGCAATTCCAGGTACTGCAACAGCATGATGGTCTTGCCATCGACGATCTCGGCACTTTCTACCATGGCCAGAGCCGCCTCAAATCCCAACTCCAGCACTTCGATATCCTCGCCCTCATCTTCCAGCCCGCCGCCATCACTGACCCGATCACCGGGCTGATATTCGCCGATGAAAAAGTGAATGCGCTCGGTCACCGAACCCGGGCTCATGAAGGCCGAATAGATCTTTTCTACATTCCCCACACGGTAGCCCGTCTCTTCTTCCGCTTCCAGGCGAATACGTTCCTCGGGGCTGGCGTTGTCGAGCAGGCCAGCGGCGGATTCGATAAGGTAGCCGTGGTAGCCATTAACGAAGGTCGGCATGCGGAACTGGCGAATCAGCAACACCTTGCGCCGTTCGCGGTTGTACAGCAGGATGGTCGCGCCATTGCCCCTGTCATAGATTTCGCGGGTCTGGGACTGCCAGCTGCCATCGCGGCGGCGCAGGTCGAAGGTGTATTTTTTCAGCACATACCAGTTATCCGAGAGCAACTCTTCGGCGTGGATACGAACGGGGCTGTTTTCCATGGCGGGGCCTTTTTGTCTTGTGTTATTCAGCATGTCGTGCAAAATCGTGCACAGTCAAGAAAAAACGTGCAGGAAGCTACTGATGCTGACCCAACAACGCAAACAACACCTGCTGGACACGCTGCACCGCGATGGCCGGCTGATTGCCAAGGAGTTGAGCCAGGCATTGGAGGTGTCCGAAGACACGATTCGCCGCGACCTGCGGGAAATGGCCAAGGAAGGTTTGCTGCTGCGGGTGCATGGCGGCGCCTTGCCGGCTTCGCCCGCGATGGCGGATTTTTCGGTACGGGAACACCTGGTGCCCGAGGAAAAAATCGCCATTGGCCGCGCGGCAGCACAACTTGTGCAGCCCGGCCAGGTGGTGTTTATCGATGGCGGTACCACGTGCCTGCAACTGGTCCATCACTTGCCGGCGGACCTCAGCGCCACCGTGGTCACCCACAGCCCGTCGATTGCCATGGCCTTGGTGGATCATCCGCAGATTGAAGTGATCATGCTCGGCGGCCGGCTGTTTCGCCATTCACTGGTGGGGGTTGGCGCGGCCACGCTGGAGGCCATCGGCCGAGTAAACGCCGACCTGTATTTCATGGGGGTGTGCAGTGTGCACCCGAGTGCCGGCCTGTCTACCGGCGATTATGAAGAGGCGGTGGTGAAGCGCGCGCTGTGCCACGCCGCAGCTGAAACCATCGTGCTGGCCACCTCGGAAAAGCTCAACACCGCATCGCCCTACCAAGTGGTGGAGCTGGCCCATGCCAGCGCGATCGTCGCATTGGCCAGTACGCCGCAGGCACTGCTGCAACCCTATGAGGCCCAAGGGCTGACGCTTTATCTTGCGTGACCTTCAACTCTCCTTGATGGCCTCCCATGATGCGGCGACTTGCGTAGCGTCCGAGGCTTGGACCCGCGCCAGGTCAACCGGATACTCGACATGCGGATTCTCAGCGAAACGCGTGGCGGTGAACTGGCCGTTACTGGCCCGCAGGATATAACCGCTGTCCAGGCACAACGCAGAAGCCAGGAAGATCACCCCGGGGGTTACCCACTCCGGCTTGAGGTTGTGCGGCTCACCGCTCACGCCCCACATGCGGGTCTTGGCTACCGGCGAGATGGCATTGACCAGGATTCCATCCTCGGCCCCTTCCCCACTCAATGCATTCATGATCCCCAATTGCGCCATCTTGCCGGCGCTGTAGGCCACGAGTCCCGGCTGGGCATAGTGTGTGTACATCGCACGGTCAGAGGTGGTCAGCACGATGCGCGGTGCGATGGATTGCTGGAGATGCCGCCAGGCGTGTTTGCACAGCCAGATCGGTGCGTAGACATTGATGTCCATTGCCCGTCGGATAAACGCCGCGTCGGCGGCCTCGATCGGTTGATAGCCGACCCAGCCGGCATTGTGGATCAGGATATCGAGCTGCCCGAAATGGGTGATGGCGCACTCGATCAGGTCTTGGCAGCCAGCTTCACCGGACAGGTCACCCACGTGACTAACCACCTGCAGACCTTCACGTTGAAGCGCCAGCGCAGCCGCCTGGACCACCTGTGGGTCCACACCATCACCGAGGGTGTCCGCGCCGATATCACTGATCACCACCTGCGCGCCGAGGCGCGCCAACTCACGCGCATAGCTGAAGCCTAAGCCTCGGGCGGCACCGGTCACGATTGCGGTTTTACCTGTAAAGTCCATCGTTGCGTTCTCCTGATAGGCACTCCACCCTAACAACCCGAGGCCACCCTGTTTAATACTGAAAAACAGCGATGTTGATACCCCGGACGTATCAAGCCCCACAGGCTCCATCTACCTGAAGGATCAGCCCAGATGATCGAAACCCGCCTGCTGCGCCAGTTCGTTGCCGTCGCCGAGGAGCTGCACTTTCACAAGGCTGCGCTGCGGCTGCATATGGCGCAGCCCGCGTTGAGCCAGGCGATCAATCGCCTGGAACAGAAGTTGGGGTTTGCCCTGCTGGAGCGTGACCGACGCGGTGTGCGGCTGCTGCCGGCCGGGGCAGCGTTTCTTCAGACGGCCTACACCGTCCTCGGGCAATTGCAGCAAGGCGTCGAACACGCCCGGCAGGTGTCCCAGGGAGTCGCCGGCACCCTCACCATCACCTCGGTGTCGATTGCCGGTTATCCCTGGCTGCTGGATGCCCTCAAGCAGTTTCGCCAGGCGTTTCCCAAGGTGCAGCTGGTGATCAAGGAAATGCCCTCCGCCAGCCAGGCGAAAGCTCTGATAACGGGTGAGGCCGATATCGCCTTTTTGCGCCGTCTGCCGGGTCTGGCGGATCACATCGAGTCCCGGCTATTACTGGATGAACCGATTCTGATGGCGCTGCCCGTGGACCATCCCGATGCCGGCAACGCCGCTATCGAGCTGAAGGATTTCGCCGATGCCGACTTTGTGTTCACCCCACAGGTATTGGGCAGCGGCTATCACCACCAGTTGATCGCCTTGTGCGAGGCCGCAGGCTTCTATCCGCGCGTGGTCCAGGAAGCCGATCAATTGCACACCCTGATTGGCCTGGTGGCGTGCGGGTTTGGGGTGGCACTGGTACCAGAGTCGATTGCCCGTTCGATCACCGGTGACAAAGTGGTGTTTGTTCCCCTCTCCGTGTCGCCTTCCACCATCGGGCTCTACCTCAATTGGAGCACCGACAATCCCTCGCCATTACCCGGACACTTCTTCTCGGTACTGGAAGGAGCCCTGTAATACTTTGCAAGCAATGCCCGATGACGGCTGTCTAAATATTTCCTGCACAGCCTAGGCATCTGTTAAAACCCGTGCTTTGCCTCTGTCCTGGAACCTTCATGTCTTCACGTTTCCTGTCCCGCCTCGGCTTGCGCTGGTTTCCCCTGCTGTGCATGGCGGCCTTGATCATCGGCCTGCCCGTGGGGTGCGCGGTGCTGCAACACAAGGAGCGCGAACTGCTGTTTCGCGTCGAGCCGGGCACAGCCAGTTGGTACAGCGGGTTGCCGCGTGATGTGCAGGAGTTCGACCTGAAACCCGCAAGTTTCAAGTCCGGGCAAAATATTCACGGCTGGTGGTGGCCGGCGGCGCAGAAGGACGCCCCGGCGATTCTCTATTTGCACGGCGTACGCTGGAACCTCACCGGCCAGCTGTTTCGCATCGAACAACTGCGGGCCCTGGGCTTCTCGGTACTGGCCATCGACTATCGCGGCTTCGGCCAGAGCCGGGGTGACCTGCCTTCGGAAACCAGCGTGTACGAAGACGCGCGCATTGCCTGGGAACGCTTCCAGGTGCTGCAACCCGACCCCGCCAAACGCCTCATATACGGGCACTCCCTGGGTGGCGCTGTGGCCATCGACCTGGCGGCAGAGCTGGGCAAGCAGGCCGCGGATAACCATGTGCCGCCCCCGGTGCGCGGGCTGGTAATCGAATCCACCTTCACCTCCCTGGCAGATGTAGCCACGGCGGTGGCCAATACTTCATTGCCGGTGCGCTGGCTGCTGTCACAGAAGTTCGATTCCATCGACAAGATCGCCGATATCCACATGCCGCTGCTGGTGGTCCACGGACTCGCCGATGCCTTTGTGCCACCGCGCTTCAGTCAGCAATTGTTTGATGCCGCGCAAGAGCCCAAGCACCTGTTGCTGGTGCCCGGCGCTACTCATAACGACAGCATGCGGCTGGCTGGGCGCAACTATCGCCAGGCCCTGGATAGCCTGATGCAATCGAAGCGCCCAACCCAAGTGGCCGGTCCCTCTACCGGGCGCCCGAACGACTCTTAAATCTGCATTTCGGCACCGGTTTCGCCGGTGCCTGTCAAGGCGCAAAGCCTGCCCATACTGGCCATAAACAGCGACTGATCAAATATTAACCGCCGGTTAAATCGCCATACCCGCCGGGCTCAAGGGAAGTTATCCACAGAGATACCCACGGTTTTCGTGGACAACTCTTTTTACTTTTTTACGATTTTTTTGCTCAGTGATGCCCTGCTGGAAAGCTTCACGGCAGCTAAAACTCCTGCATCAGCCCGCTGACCGAAACACGGCACTGGGTACCGAGCACGTTCATGATCCTGTGTGGTTTGGTCATGATTTTCAGCACATTCGACAGGGCGTCGGAGGGACACAGCCACCCATTGCGTTTCCGCCAAATACTGATTAATCTCGCACAAACACGCATTAACGAGCACAAACATGCATAATACCCATGCCGCCGTCGATCTGCCCTCCCTGCGCAAACAAAAAATCCTGTTGCTGCTGGAGCGCGACGGCAAGGTCACCGCCTCGGAACTGGTGGAACATTTCGCTGTTTCCCAGGACACCATTCGCCGCGACCTCGGCGAACTCGCCTCCGCCGGTTTGCTGCAACGCGTGCATGGCGGCGCCCTGCCGCGACCGAAGGACACCGGCAAGGACTTCTTCACCCGGTTCGGCGAAACCACCGCGACCAAACGCCACCTGGCGCAACTCGCCGCCGATCGCGTGGAAGACGGCCAGATCGTGCTGTTCGACTCCGGTACCACCACCCTGCAAATCGCCCAGTCCTTGCCGCACTCCATCAAGCTGACCGCCGTCACCCACTCACCGATGATTGCTATCGCGTTGTCCGAGCACCCCAATGTGACGGTGATCCTCGCTGGAGGCCAACTCAACCCGGTGACCATGGCGGCCAGCGGACACGAGGCGTTGCGGCTGATCCAGGGCATCAAGGCCGACCTGTTGTTCACGGGTGTGTGCGCCCTGCATCCACAGGTCGGCATCAGCTCGCTGCACTTTGAGGAGGTGGCGGTAAAACAAGCTATGCTCGACAGCGCCTCCCACGTGGTGGCCGTCACCCTGGCCGACAAACTGGGCGCCGTGGAGCCATTTGTGGTGGCACCGTGCAGTCGCATCCATACCCTGATTACCGAGTGGCATGTGCCGCCGGGCAGCGTCGAGGCTTATGAATGCCTGGGGCTGGAGGTGATGCAAGTGGATGCCTGACATGCCCCCCATAACAGCCCGATAGCCTTTGCAGAGGAGCATTCCGATGGCGTTTCCCGTCCTGATCCTGGATGCCCCCAACCCTCCCTTGCTCCATGATGAGATCGAACGGTGCCTGGCATACGGCCTGGAAATCACCCTCAACCTGCACTACTTCACCGATCAGGACAGCATCAAAACCCATTACGACGGGCGCATTCAGTTCGTGGATATCAACTGCCACGACACACCTTCGCTGATCAGCGCGGTGGTAAAAGCCGGTGGCTACAGCGTACTCAAGACCCGCTTGAACATTCCCCTGGGCGCTGCACTGATCAACGCCGTGGCCTCGCCGGATCTAAGCAGCCCGTTGCAGGCGATCGCCCAGGCCGGCGTCGGGCTTAACCATATCGACTTGCAGGCCGCCGCCGAGCATGGCGTGGCCGTACTCAATACCCCGGGCTCCAACGCAACGGCCGTGGCGGAATATGTGCTGGCGCAAACCCTGTTCCTGTCTCGGGACCTTAACCTCTACAACACCCAAACCCATCAAGGCCAGTGGTCGAAAGGCCTGCTCGCGCCCGCGTTGCAAATCGCCGAGTTGACGCTGGGGCTGGTAGGCACCGGCAGGATCGCCCAGGTGCTCGCCCATAAGGCCCGGGCCCTGGGCATGCAAGTGATCGCCACCGGCTCGGAGCGATTCACCCGGCAGGCCGCCGCGAACCTGGGCCTGCAATGGCGCGCCACACTCGGCGAATTGCTGGATGAGGCCGATGTCGTGTCCATCCATACCCCACTCACCCCGCAGACAAGGGGCTTGTTCGACAGCACTGCATTCACTCGGATGAAGCCGGGGTCGATCCTGATCAATACAGCCCGTGGCGGCATTGTCGACGAGGGCCAGTTGGCGACGTTCATGACGCGCGTTCCCGGCCATATCAAGGGGGTCGCCATCGATACCTTTGCCAGGGAAAAACATCAGTTCGAATCGCCTTTGACGGGTATTGCCAACGCGATACTGACGCCACACATCGCGGGCAACACCCGTACCGCAATCACCGAGGCGTCAGCGCAAATCATTGACCACATTCATGCCTTCCACCAAGCAAGGCTTGAAGGCTGAGGGCATCCCCAACCGCATGGCCACTGGCGGTGTTGTCAAAAATGCACCAGGTGGGAACGCCCTCGGTTGACGATCTTTGCATCGCCTCGCACAGGGCGTGTAATCGATCCATTTCGTAGGCGCTGTGATAGATACGCGGCGAACCGTGCAGGCGCCAATAACGCACGCCTTGCCAGCCTCTCGGTACGTCACCTTCAGCGATCACCGGAGGGTCGGCGGCCACCCGGCCTATTTGATACTCCTGCAACATGCCTTCGGCCTGCACCCAACTGGCATGCCGAGGCTCCAGCACCACATTACCGGCGAAGCGTTGGCGCAAGGCCGTGAAGAAACCGGCAGCGATGGCTGCCTCATAGTTCAATGAAGGCGGTAATTGCACCAGCAGGCAGCCCAGGCGATCACCCAACTGCAGGCACTGTGAGAGGAATTCATCCAACGCCTTATCGCAGTCATGCAGACGCAACTCATGGGTTATCAGCCGAGGCACCTTGACCGAAAAACCAAAGCCCGGCGGCACCGATTGCGCCCATCGCTCATAGGTTTGCGGACGATGGGGACGATAAAAGGAGCTGTTGATTTCAACCGCATTCAAGCATGCGGCATAACGTTGCAGATGGGTGCCCTGGCGGGGAAAGCGAGGCCATTGCTCACGAGGCAGGCTCCAACCGGCACACCCCAGAAAAATCGGCATCAGAACAGCACCGACGCTGCATCCCTCATGAAGATCTCCACCGTCTTCGGCCCGACGCCTTCGAACGCGTTCAAGCGTTTTTCAAACTCCGCGCGGTCGGCACTGGCATCGTGTATCTGGCTGATCTTGCCCGCGTACTCCGCGTTCAACTTGCTACTGAGGTCCAGCAGGCGTTGCGCGGTGCTTTCGTCGTAACGCACGTAATGCGCCTCGCCGAGCATGGCCACCAACTCACGGGAGGTGCAGTGTTGCAGTTTGCGCGGCGTGTCCCGGCCATGCTTCACCACAATCACCTGATAGGCCTGCGCCGCGATCTGCGCCTGAATGCGCTTGCCCATCAAGAAGCTGGCGATAAACCACTTGAACAGTGCGGTGTCATCACCGGCTTTGAGCTCGATACCCAGCTCACCGGCACTGATGGATCGCCCCATGACGACCTCCGTTCTTCACTGGCCCAGCTTGCGCTCGGCCTTGGCCGCTTGTTCATTGATCAAGTCGGTTTGCCGCTGTGTGTCCTTGATGGACGTCGGCGTAATCACCTTATCAACGGTTTCAGTCTTGGGGTTGGGGCGCTGCAAGGAACTGTCCTTCTCGTCAAGCTGGCGACCTTTCTGCGCCTGTTCGGAGCTGATTGCATCGGGGGTTTTGTCGGCGGTTTTTTCAGTGCCCATGGTGATTCTCCTGCTGTTAAATGATCAGGCTCCAGCGCGGAGCCGTTATGCAGCAGAGCCCATGGTTTTTTGATAGTTCAAGGAAATTGCGTGGGCTGCGGCCCGGAGAAATAAGCGCAAATTAATTTAAACCTTTTGCTCAGGCACCCGCTCAACAGTCAGGTAACGGCATCGCGCCACTCTTCAGGAGAAGCATCATGAAGCACTTGCTGATGAAACAAATGGGACTGACCTTCGCACTGGCCGCGGGCTCGATTGGCATGGCCATGGCGGCCACCTCCAATGACTTCGTCGACGCCGCCGCGCAAGGCGGGATTACCGAAGTCGAGGCCGGAAAACTGGCGTTGGAAAAAAGCGGTGCCGCCGATATCAAGGCGTTTGCCCAGCACATGATCACCGACCATACCAAGGCCAACCAGGAGCTGACTGCCCTGGCGACCAAGCTTGATATCAAGGTACCGGATGATGCCAGCCTGACCGACAAGGCAAAAAAAATGATCCTGGAGATTCGTGAAGAATCTTTCGACAAGGCTTACGCCGACAACCAGGTGAAGGCCCATGAAGACACCGTGGCGCTGTTCAAAAAAGAAGCCGCTTCTTCGGACAACGCCGAACTGAAGGCGTTTGCCGAGAAGACGCTGCCGACGCTCGAAACCCACTTGAAGTTGGCCAAGGAGCTGCAATCCCAGCACGCCAATTAATTATCTACCCACTCAGGAGACACTCGACCATGAGTTCGCAACTGCACGGCAAGAAGATTCTGATCATCACCTCCAACACTGGCATCGAGCGCGACGAATTGCTCAAGCCGCTGGAAGCCCTGCGCGGTTTTGGCGCCACGGTAACCCACGGCTCGAGAAAAGGTGGCAGCACCCAGACCTTTCTCCAGGACACCGAGAAAGACAGGACAGTGGAGTCCGATGCCAAGCTTTCGGATCTGCACGGCAGTGATTTTGATGCACTGGTCATCCCCGGCGGCACCGTCAACGCTGACACCCTGCGTCAGGATGCCGATGCCTTGCGGCTGATCAATGATTTCGTCAAGGCAGGTAAAACCGTAGCCGCCATCTGCCACGGCCCTTGGGCCCTGATCGATGCCGGCGTGATCGAAGGCAAGACCCTCACCTCCTACAAAAGCGTGCGTACCGACCTGGTCAATGCCGGCGCAGCCAACTGGGTGGATGCGCAGGTGAAAGAATGCCCGGCCAATGGCTGGACGTTGATCACCTCGCGCACACCTGATGATTTGCCTGCGTTCAACGAGGCGATTGCCAAAACCCTGGCGGCTTGACGCCACCCAACGCAAACAGGCGCCCTTGGGCGCCTGTTCTTTTTCGATTCTGTCTTAGCTTTTGCCGTGCTCAGCGGCGTGTGTCGCGCGGTTCACACCCTTGGGCCCAAACAGCGCCCAGAGAATCAGCCCCAACAGCGGCATGAAGATCAGTACCACCAACCATAAACCCTTGGTTTCCCAGCCACTGCCACTGCGCAGCACGCTGTTGATCGCCCACAGTTCCAGCAGCACCAGAATCACCGCCAAGCCAATCCAGACATATTCGATTTGCATGATTCATCCTCCTGAGGTCGTATGCGTTAGGTCAAGCAACACGTCCGAGGGTTCATTAAAATTGCAGCGGATGGCTCTCGCCCAACGGTTGCGGCACATGCGCCGCAACCTTCTAGACTCAACTGTACGTCACCTCTTACCCTACGGAGGCCCAGGATGACCGAGCACATCATCCACTTTCACTGCCAGATCGATCAGGGCACTACCGAGCGCTTTCGGGATTGCTGCCTGGACGCGATCGAGCAAGGCGCCAGCTCGTTGTTGTTGAACCTGTCGACCACCGGTGGCAGCACCAATTTCGGCTTTACCCTCTACACCTTCCTCAAGTCCCTACCGGTGCCGCTGTGTGCGATTAATGCAGGCAACATCGAATCCATGGGCATCATCATGTTCCTGGCGGCCGGTCGCCGGATCACCACGCCCCACTCACGCTTTTTGATCCACCCGATGAACTGGTACTTCAACCAGAGCTCCGTCGATCATCAGCGTCTGCGGGAATACCTTTCAAGCCTGGACAACGACCTGGCGCGCTACGTGAAAATCTACGAACTGGAAACCGCCAACGCCGACACGCACCTGGATATTTTCAAGTGCCTGTCGGCCGAGGAAAAAGTCATCGCCGCCCACGAGTCACTGGCCTACGGGATTGCCCATAAGGTGGAACAGATCGTGTTTGCCGACGATATCAAGCACTGGAAAGTCAGCGGCGGCTAGGCATGGTTTAATGCATGCCGGCCGCCACCGGACCGTGCAACCTGCACGACCGGCGCCGATATTTATTCGATATAAACTATTGATTTATAAGCTAATAAATATTCAGTTCAACTTGGTACAACTCATGCTGTAGAGGTCTGGACAGGCGGGCAATTCGACCCGCCCTTTCGCTACCCGTGAGGTATCACCCATGAATGCCATTGATCTTCTCAAGGCCGACCACGAACGCGTCAAAGCCATCCTGAACCAGCTGAGTGAGTCTACGGAGCGCGGCGTTAAAAAGCGCACCGAGCTGCTGGCGAAACTGGAAATGGAAATCAGCCTGCACACCCGCCTTGAGGAAGAAATTCTCTATCCGGCTTTTCGCAAGGCAGGGGGCAAGGATCAGGAAATCATGTACCACGAAGCCAAGGAAGAACACCGCACCGTCGACTCCCTCGTCCTGCCAGACCTGAAGCAGACTTCGCCCGCCACCACCGAGTTTTCCGGACGGGTGAAAGTCGTCAAGGAACTGTTGGAGCACCATATCGAGGAAGAGGAAAGCGAGATGTTCCCACAGGCCAGGAAGCTGTTGGGCAAGGCCTTGCTGGAAGAGCTGGGCGCGGAGATGGAAGCGATGAAAGCCGCGCACAAGAAAGCACCCGGCGCGAAACCAATGGCCGCTTGATGTCCATTCGTCGCATGCCTGGAAACTATTTCAAACTTTGATTTGGCTGGAGGATTCCCAATTAGGCAACACCATTGATTCGCTCATCATTGAGGGTTTTCAAAATGGCTAATAGTGGAAAAACCACCCCAGGTGCTGGTCACAAAGACCAGAAAGACACAAACCGTAAAAGCGGCGGCCAGGGTTCAGGCGGCAACTTCGCCAATGACCGCGAGAAGGCTTCTGAAGCGGGCAAAAAAGGCGGGGCTCACAGCCACGCGCCAGGCTCCAAGAAGTCTTGATTGAGGCGTCGCCGAAGCCTGGATGTATTCCGGGCTTCGGTCCCCATCGCCAAGAGGGATTGAGTCATGAAGACCAGCATTTCCCAAAGGATCGTACTCGCCGCCAGCTTGACGCTCGTACTGTATGCCCCCGCCTACGCAGCCTTCGGCGACAACACCGCACCCGAGACGCCTGCCTTGAGCGGCAACAGCGTGCCAGGCTCGGCACTGCCGCCAGGCACCTATCCCAGCAGCCCATCCGGGGCCGACAGCAGTGGCAGCAAGGACACTGAGACCAATGCGCCCGCGCCGTCAAAAAGCGTGAAGAGCACGCGCCACAAAGGACCCTCGACCCAGCACCCGTCCAGCAAGAGCGACAAGAAACCCGCGCCTGCATCGGGAAGTTGAGAAACTAGAGCTCGCTTGGGCCACCGATAAAGTCCAGGCGCAAGTTCAACCACTGCCGAACGATTTCCCGGGACGCTTGCCGGGCATCAACAGCAGAGAAGCCCCGCTCGCGCTGCAACCATTCGCTCGTGACTTGGCGCGCCGGTTCAATGGCCGCCAGCGCCTGCTGGCGTTGCTTGGCGGGCCAGTGTTTATCAGCGCCCCAGTTGCGCAGCGTTAATTCAGGATCCTGGGTCTTGCCTGCGGCGCCTGGCTGGAGAAACAGCCGAGGCGACGCAGTGGCCTTGAGGGAAAGAGTGTTCCAGTCGGCATAGCTGGCAAAGCGGATCGTGCCCTCGTTTTGCGAGGCCGTGGACAAAGGCTCGGTCAAACTGTCGTCCAACCGCTTCCACGCCGGCTGTGCAAACAGATCACCTTGGGGGGCACAGATCGGCGCAAAACTGTCGCGGGTGGAGCCGTACAACGATCCGAACGACTCATACGCGACCTCGCCCTGCCGGCTGAAGACAAAGCAGTGCACATACGGGCGTTGGTCGGCGTACATCTCATACTGTTGGCGCTCAATCATCATGCGCAGCAAGGTCAACGTCACCCGGTCACGGCTGACGACGGGATCGTTTTGCAGGTCCTGCCAGATCGACCAGGGAAAACTGTCTTCCTTGAGTGCTACGAGAACCTGCTTGCGATTCTCCTCGGCCTCATTCTCCGTCACGCCACTGTCGGGTTCAAAACGCTGCAGGTAAACCAGCCAGGCGGCTGCCAGATCGTTCATCGGGTAGCGCCGGAGCCCTTCTGCTGCCTGGGCCGGATGGTACGGGATACTGGCAATGATTGCGTCAAGGGCTGCGGTGTCTTTGTGGGTGATGGTTCCCACCTCGACCACTCGCTGACTCAGTTGGGATTGCAGGCAGCCGGGCAGTTGTTCCGGGGCACCGGCACACGCGTTGCGAGCCTGCAGCCAGATGCGCTGGCCACGGCGCAATTCGTCGCGCTGGTCGGGTGCCAGTTTGGCCATCGCCTGGCGGTAGTACACGCCCAGCGTAGTGTCGAGTTCGCTTAATTCAGGGCTGGCGCAAATAGCCTTTTCCACCATGGTGGAGGCCTTTTTACAATCGAAGGACGCGCCACTGGCAGGCATCCCCGCGCCCATCAGCACGCCAGTGAGCAACAACATTGGATAGGCAGAATGAATACGGCGGGCCATGGCTTTCCTAGGGTGAGTTCCTTTCAAGGCGCTTATTGTGCCGACGCGATTGCCAATGTCCAGTCTGTCGGCACTGTCCTACGAAGCACTCGCCATGGAAGGGCGATCACTTGCCAGCTCTCGCTCAATCTGTTCGATGCTCGGCAAGCTGGTTTGCAGCTCTGCAGGCAGGGATTCCACCAGTTGATACTCGGCAACACCAATGGGGCGCGAGCTGTCACGCAGGGCGTATTCGGCCACTACTTCGTTCTTGCTCTTGCACAGCAGCAAGCCGATGGTGGGGCTGTCCTGCGGGTGCTTGAGCTGGGCGTCTACCGCCGCGAGGTAAAAGCCCAACTGCCCCAGATGGTCGGGTTTGAATTTACCGGCCTTGAGTTCGATCACCACGTAGCACCTCAGCTTGAGGTGATAAAACAGCAGGTCGACGAAAAACTCCTCGTCCCCTACGTCCAGCAATACTTGCCGTCCCACGAAGGCAAAACCGGCGCCCAGCTCCAGCAAAAAATCGGTGACATGTTTGACCAAGGCGTTTTCGATTTCACGTTCCTGCGCGTCAAGGGACAGGCCGAGGAAGTCGAAACGGTAAGGATCTTTAAGTGATTCGCGAGCCAGGTCGGATTGGGCTTTGGGCAGCAGTCCCTCGAAGTTGCTGACCGCATTGCCGCTGCGTTCCAGCAGGCGACCTTCGATTCGCATCACCAGGACGTTGCGCGACCAGTTGTGTTCGATGGCCTGTGCAATGTACCAGCGACGGGTTTCGGGGCCGGGCAGCCTGTCCAGCAACACCAGGTTATGGCCCCAAGGCAATTGTGCAGCAGCCTGTTGCACAAATTCGGAATCCGGCCACGCCTCGGCAAATGCACGCATGTACTTCAGGTTGCGCGGCGAAAAACCCTTCATCTCCGGAAACGCTGAACGCAAATCCTGCGCCAGCCGCTCAATCACCTTGGTCCCCCAGCCCTGCCGTGCCTGCCGGGTCAAAATATCCTGGCCGATTTGCCAATACAGCAACACCAGCTCGCGGTTTACCGCCAGGGTGGCGCGCTGCTGGGCGGAGTTGATTCGACTCTTGAGACCAGTCAGCCAATCGCTGTATCCCTCGGGTGGTGTGATCAGGCTATCGGGGGTCTCACTCATTCCTTTTCCCTCGTGGGTTGGGCAGGCGGCCGATAGTAGCGAGGGAAAAATGCGTGATGGGCCAGCAGAATGCTTTCGATACAAATCAACTGGAACCGTACCTTCAGGCGCATCAAGGGGTGCCTCAACATGCGTGCTGTGGTCAAATGAGCCGGTCACTTCCATGGTTCTTCCCGATCTATGAACGCCACACCCACTGACGACAGCCAGGCATCCACCGGGGACCGCATCCTGTTCCTGCTCAAGACCCGTGGCCCACTGAAAACTGCGGACCTGGCTGCGCTGCTGGACATCACCTCCGAAGCCGCCCGCCAGCAAATCCAGAAGTTGCAGGTCGCGGAGTTGATCGTCGGCGTATCAGCCCCCATCTCGGGTGCCGGCCGGCCATCGTTGAAGTGGACCCTGACCGAAACCGCCCAAAGCAAATTCCCCGATTCCCACAGCGTGCTGACGTTGCACCTGATCGAGTCCATCGAAGGGATTTTTGGCAGCGAAGGCGTGGAAAAAGTCATCGCCAGCATGGAGGCGACCGCCAAGCATGAATACATCCAGGCTTGCTCCGTCGCACCCAGCTTGCGGGAGAAAGTCGAGATCCTGGTGCAGATTCGCGAGCGCGCCGGGTACATGGCGCAGATGGAGCCGCTGAACGATGGCTGGCTACTGGTGGAAAACCACTGCCCGATCTGCGTGGCCGCCCGCAAATGCCAGGGGTTCTGCCGTTCGGAACTGCAGATCTTCCAGGCAGCCCTGGGCGATGAGAATGTGGTGGAGCGGCGCGAGCATTTGATTTCCGGGGACCGGCGCTGCGCCTACAGTATCCAGCCCCGCCGCCCGTAAGAAAGAGGCTGCGATGGGCTGCGCAGCAACCGCAATTCCAGCGCCGCAGTGTCCCGGATACACCAACGGTTCAGGACTCACAATTGCTGCGCAGTCCATCGCAGCCTAAGCCTCAGGCCGAAGTCAGGCCCATTGCAGGTTGAACAGTGCGAACGCCAACAGCGCCCAGATCGCCAGCACCAAGTGCGTCAGCTGCAAGCCCTCCTGGCGAATCCAGTAACCAAACCACAAGCCTCCCAGCAGCATCGCGAAAACGAAAGCCGAGAAACCGCTGAGGGCGAGATTGAACCATGGCCGGGCGGCCGAGAGGCCATCACCGAGGACCAACTGGTAGCTGCCGGTCCATGCCGCCACTGCCGCGATCACTTGCAGCGCCAACACAATCAGCAGGGCCAATTGATGCAGGTGTGGGGAACGCACAGCGCGCCTCAACAGGGGTATATCGATGGCCGGAGCCTGGTGCAGTGGCGCCATGGCCATGGTCGCGCCCACCGCACCGACGGAGCTGCGAAAAGCCTGCCCGTTGTTGATAACGGCGAGGGTCAGCCAGACACTCAAGCCCAACGCCTGCGTGCCCAGGAACAACCCGGCAGAACCACCCGGCAGCCATGCCTCTTCGCTCATCCAAAACTCCTTGTTCGCCGACAGCAAAAATCAGGTCTTGGGCCTATATCCAAGAACATATTTGGATAATACGTAGCGCCGCCCAAATTACACAAGCTAATACTTTCTTAATTGATCAGTCCATTCCCTGATCACGGCATCTGCTCAGCATCGAACCGCTCCCGGGCATGCCTGAATCCGTCGGCGTTTTCCACCACCCACGTCCACAACGGAATCATGTGCACCAGCAGCTGTTTGCCCAGCTCCGACAGCTGGTATTCGACCTTGGGCGGCACCTCCTGAAAGTCGTGGCGCAACACCAGGCCATCGCGCTCCAGCTGGCGCAAGGTCCGCGTGAGCATGCGCTGGGTGACGCCCTCCATGCGCCGGCCGATCTCGGCATGGCGCAGTCGCCCGTTAACGCCCAACAGGTGCACGATGCCCAACGACCAGCGGTTACCCGCATGGGTCAGCACCTGGCGCTTGAGCCCGTCTTCATCGGCGCTAAGGGCTTCGCAGGCGGCTTGTGAGCGCCTGATGATCTCGTCGTTGTCCACCTTCTACTCCCGGTATCACTGGTGTGCCTTCTTATGCCCCGTCGGCAATTCTGCAAGCATGGCATGACTTTCAATCGAACCGAGAACCCTATGACTGCTTCGATCCTTGTACTGGGCGCCGGCGAACTGGGCCTGGCGGTACTGCGCCAACTGGCACGCCTGGCTGCACCGCAAAATGTGCCTGTGACGGTGTTGCTGCGCCCCGCCACACTGAACTCCCTCGACCCCGCCAAACAGCAGGAAATCACCGAACTGCGCGCCCTGGGCATTGAGCTGCTGGCCGGTGACCTGGCCAACGGCTCCGAGGCCGAACTGGCAACGGTGTTCGCCAACTATCACACCGTGATCAGTTGCATCGGCTTTGCCGCAGGCCCGGGCACCCAGCGCAAGCTGACCCACGCGGTCATCGCAGGTAGCGTGAAGCGTTATGTACCGTGGCAGTTCGGTGTGGATTACGACGTGATCGGCCGTGGCTCGGCCCAGGACCTGTGGGACGAACAGCTTGATGTGCGCGACTTGCTGCGTGACCAACAGGGCACGCAATGGGTGATCGTCTCCACCGGGATGTTCACCAGTTTTCTGTTCGAGCCGTCCTTCGGCGTTGTCGACCTGGCACAAAACACCGTGCGCGCACTGGGGGATTGGGACACTGCCGTCACCGTCACCACGCCTGAGGACATCGGCCTGCTGACGGCGCGCATCCTGTTCAGCGAACCGCCGATCGTCAACCGAGTGGTGTACACCGCAGGCGACACCCTGACCTACGGCGAGCTGGCAGAGACCGTGGATGCGCAACTGGGGCTCACCCTCAAACGCGAACGCTGGTCGGTGACGTACCTGGAAGCGGAACTGGCCGCTGCACCCGAGGACAATCTGCTGAAATACCGGGTGGCCTTCGCCCAAGGCCACGGCGTGGCCTGGGACCCCGCCGTCACCTTCAATGCCCAACAGCAGATCGCCGTCACCAGCGTTGCCCAGTGGATCGAGCAGAACCTCAAGGCACCGGCAACCACCCGCTGAACCGTCCCTGGCTATCCAGCGCGCACCAGGCGAAATCCCCGGGCAGCGGCGGCAGTTTCTGCAGCGGTACGCCGCTGCCCTGCTTCCAATCCACCACTTGCAGGGGTGAACCTTGCCAGGCCAGGACCAAGCCCCGGGCCTGGCTGGTGTCATCGCTGACCCAACGGGCTGCCGCCGCTGTCATGAACGCTTCGATGGGTTCTTCATCGATCTGCGTGCGATACACCGAACCGAGCAACCAACGACATACACTCACGTGGTAGGTCCAGTTCAGGGAGGGACGGTTGCGGTAGGCCCAGGTCATGAAACTGCGAAACAGGTTCAAGCCCTCCGGCGGGTCGAGCTTGAGCAAACCGGGGCAGATGTCGAACAAGGTGTGCCAATACGGCAGCAACCGTGCATCCAGGTGGACGAAACAGCGGGCGTTACTCGGGTATTCGACAGACGGCAACAACACGTCGCCGCGGGACGGACGGCGCGACGCCTTGCTGACCAGGCGGGCAGCGCCGGAAGGCAGGATAGAGCTCATGGAACGCACTCACACTCGTGACGATAGAACGCCTCCTGGTAACAGGAAGCCCAAGGCACACGTCAGAATGCAGGGGAAGCGCGAGGGTTGGCCGAGGGCCAGGAATACCGCGGAGGCGCCTTGTTACGCTGCTCATGGGCCGGGCGCGGCTTTTGCCCCAGGCCCAACAACCAGGCCAGGCAAAACAGGAAGACGATGCCCAGGGTCACGGCGGAGCACACCGGGCAGGCGAAGAAATTCGACCAGCTGCTGGCCGTCGGATTACCCAGGCCGGCATCCGAGGCCGGCGCCTTGGTGCCCAGGCTTGAGCAGAACTGACCGCCCAGGCCATTGAGCTCAAGCCCCATCATCTGCCCATGGCCCAAACCGCAGACGAACACATTGAACAGGACGCAAAAATACAGGGTCCAGGCAATGAGTGAACGGTCCGGGCGGGAGAGTTTCATGGCGGCGACTTTACCATTCCCCCTGTAGGAGCTGTCGAGCTTTAGCGAGGCTGCGAATGGATCGCCTCGGTGCCCCTGCAAGACCGTGGCGCCTGCATCGCAGCCTCGCTCAAGCTCGACAGCTCCCACATCTGGTCTTGCGCGGCAGGGCCTGTGACAGAACGTCGCAGATTACGCCCAGAGGCCCAGGTTGTTAGAATGCCACGCTCTCCTCGCCTGATTTAACGCTTCGTGGTACCCAGGCGCTTCACAGGATGCACAGTTGATGAGTACGTTATTCACCCGCCGCAAAGTCCTCTCCGGCATGGGATTGCTGGGCCTGGGCCTGCTGGCCGGCTGTGACAACAGCCCGAAACTGAACTTCAAGTACGGCAAGGATCTGAGCGACAAGATCATGGGCCGTACCTTCAAGCTCAAGAACACAGATGGCGAAACCGTCACCTTGAGTTCCTTCCGCGGCTTGATGCCGGTGGTGTTCTTCGGCTTCACCCAGTGCCCCGCCGTATGCCCGACCACCCTGGCGCGCATGGCCCAGGCGAAAAAACTGATGGGCCGCGACGGCAAGATCATGCAGGTGGTATTTATCACCCTCGATCCTGAACGCGACACGCCCAAGATACTCGACGCCTACGTCAAGGCCTTCGATCCGAGTTTCGAAGCGCTGTACGGCACCCCGGAAGAAATCGCCGTGGCTGCCAAGGAATTCGGGATCTTTTATGAAAAGATCCCCGCCGGCGACAGCTACACCCTCTCCCACACCGCCACCAGCTTTGTGTTCGACACCCGAGGCACCCTGCGCCTGGGCTTGTCTGCCTCGCTTAACGCCAAAGAGTGCGCAGAAGACCTGCTCACCGTCATGGAGGTCTGCTAATGACTGCCGTTCAACACCTCAAACGCTTCGCCCTCGGTCTTTCCCTGCTGGGCCTCGCCGCACACGCCAGTGCACAGGCGGTGGTCAGCGACGCCTGGGTACGCGCCTCGGTACCGGGCCAGCCGTCCAGCGGCGCGTTCATGACCGTCACCGCCGACAGCGACAGCAAACTGCTCAGCGTGGCGTCGCCGGTCGCCAAGACCGTGCAGATCCATGAGATGACCATGAAGGACGACGTGATGCGCATGGGCCCGGTGGACTCGGTGCCGTTGCCTGCCGGCAAGGCCGTCAAGCTCGACCCGGATGGCTATCACGTGATGCTGATCGACCTCACCGCCCAGATCAAGGAAGGCGACCAGGTGCCGCTGACCGTCACCGTGGAAAATGCCAAGGGCGAAAAGCAGTCGATCGAAGTGAAGGCTGAGGCCCGCGCGTTGAATGCAACGGAAACCATGGACCACAGCAAGATGCACTAAAGCGCAGATCAAAATGTGGGAGCGGGCTTGCTCGCGAATGCGGTGTGACAGTCACCGGATGTATTGACTGATCCACCGCTTTCGCGAGCAAGCCCGCTCCCACATTGGCCCTTCAGTGTCTGAAAAATCGGGCGTCCGCTTCATACTTTTTTCGTCTCGCCTCAACACTTTCTATATATTTTCAATCTGCAAAACAACTCGTTAGCCTGCGCAAGCCGGACGCGTCTCCCTGTCGCCGTCCGGCCAGATAATTCTAAAAATAAGCAGCAGACAACGGGAATAACAATGAAAAAATCCCCTATTACCCTGGGTTTGACTTCGGCCACCCTCGGTTTGACCCTCGCCTTCCCAACCTTTGCCGAAGCTGACTTTTTTGAAGACAGCAAGGCTGACCTCGAATTTCGCAACTTCTACTTCAACAGCGATTACCGCCAGCCCAACGCGAGCCAGTCCAAACGCGATGAGTGGGCCCAAGGGCTGATCCTCAATTACCAGTCGGGCTATACCGAAGGTTTGGTGGGATTCGGGATCGATGCCATCGGCTTGCAAGGCCTGAAACTCGACTCAAGCCCAGACCGCCAAAACACCGGCCTGCTTCCCGTCGGCGAGGATGGGGCTCCGGACAGCTACAGCCGAATGGGCGCCACCGCCAAGGCACGCATCTCCAAAAGCGTACTTAAATTCGGCACGCTGATCCCCAAGCTGCCCACCGTACTACCCAACGACGGTCGGCTGCTGCCCCAGACCTTTCGCGGCACCCAACTGACCAGCCAGGACATCGCCGGCCTGACCTTCGACGCCGGGCGCCTGACCAGCAACACCCTGCGTAACGACAGCGGCCATGCAGACATTGAAGTCGATGGCAAAGGCATCAAGGGCGCCGTGCCCAGCGATAAATTCGACTTCGCCAGTGCCAGCTACAGCTGGACCAAAACCCTCGTCACCGGCTACCACTACGCCAACCTCGAGAACAACTACAAGCAACACATCTTCAACCTGGTCCACACCCTGCCATTGGGTGACGCCCAGTCGTTCAAGACCGACCTGCGCTACGCCGACTCCAGCAAGGAAGGCAACAGCAACATCGACAACCAGGCCTTCGGCGCCAAGTTCACCTATAGCATCCAGGGCCACTCGTTCGGCGCCGCCTACCAGCGCATGAAAGGCACCACCGGCTTCCCCCACCTGGACGGTACCGACTCCTACCTCGTCAACTACGTGATGATCTCGCCGGACTTCGCCAACCCTGAGGAAAAGTCCTGGCAGGCCCGCTACGACTATGACTTCGCCGCCCTCGGCATCCCCGGCCTGACCTTCATGACCCGCTACCTCAAAGGCGACAACTTCGTACGCACTCGCACCCTGGAAGGCACCGAGTGGGAGCGCAACACCGATATCGGCTACGTGTTTCAGAGCGGCGCCCTGAAGAACCTTGAAGTGAAATGGCGCAATGGCACGTATCGCAGCAATGGCAGCGGCAGCGATATCGACCAGAACCGCTTTATCGTCAGCTACACCCTGCCCTTGCTGTGATTTTTCCCGGAGCGTTGCACATGAATAACAAAAAAAGCCTGATCCACCTGGCCGTCGCCTTTGCCCTGTTGAGCAGTTACGGCGCCTACGCCGCCGACACCGGCGCGTTGCCCTGCAAAACCACCGAAGAATGCGCGGCCCAGGCGGCCAAAGTCGGGGCCACGCCGGGCTCCTCGCAAAGCGCCCACAAGGCCAAGGGCGACCCGACCCAAACCCAGTTCGCCTGGCTGAACCGCATCAACAAAGCCTCGATCGTGATGCTCACCGAAGAAGGCATCGTCAAGCCGGACATGGGCCACAAGATCGCCGGCGGCGTGCGCTTTGCCATCGACCAGGCCGACCAGCCCGATGGCAAGCGCCCGGAAGACGTGCTGCAACTGGAAAAAATCATGACCGACAAGATCGGTCCGGAAGCCTCCCTGATCCACTCCGGCCGCAGCCGCCAGGACATGCTCGCCACCTACCGCCTGGCCAAACTGCGCTCCCAGGTGCTGGCCTACAGCGACGCACTGAACGCCACCCGTCAACGTATCCTGAATATCGCCGACAAGAACATCGACACCCTGGTACCCGCCTACACCAACGGCGTGCAGGCCATGCCCATCAGCTATGCGCACTACCTGCTGGCGTTCGAAGCCGCATTTGATCGCGACGGCCAGCGCATTCGTGAACTCTATACCCGCCTCAACCTGAGCCCGATGGGCACCGCGGTACTGGCGAACTCCGCTTACCCGCTGAACCGCGAACGCCTGGCCGAGTTGCTGGGGTTCGACGGCGTGCGGGAAAACTCCCTGGATTCGAGCCAGGTGTCGACGTACGACATTCCGATCGAGGCGGCCAACCTGGCGGCGTCTTCGGCGATCCGCATCGGTGCGATGATTGGCGATATCCATACCCAGTACCATCAGATCCGCCCCTGGCTGCTGCTGGACGAAGAGTCCACCTACACCAGCAGCGCGATGCCACAAAAGCGCAACCCGGGGTTGTTGATGCGCACCCGGGAATCGGCCTCGGATGTGGTCGGCCTGGCGCAGACCGTGACCTTGCGCGCGCACAACGTCACTACCGGGATGACCGACTACAAGTTCGCGTTTGATTCCCTGGGGCTGTTCCAGTCCACCGACGAAATGTTCAAAAGCATGGACGCGGTGCTGGATGCGCTGCAAATCAATCCGCAGCGGGCGCTGGATGAGCTGGAGTCCGAGTGGACGACTTCGATGGAGTTGGCCGACACCCTGGAGCGCCAGTTCAAGGTGCCGTTCCGCATTGGTCACAGCTTCGCGTCGCTGATCGTCACCGAGGCGCGCAGCAACGGCACCACGCCAAAGACCTTCCCGTATGCAGACGCGCAGAAGCTGTACACCCAGGCGGCGGACAAATTCAAATGGACGCCGAACACCTTGCCGCTGGATGATGCGGGTTTCCGCGCGGCGCTGTCGCCGACGACGATGGTCAAGACCCGTAAAGGCACGGGTGGGCCGCAGCCGGAAGAGGTCAAGCGGATGTTGGTAGAAGCGCGGAAGAATCTCGACGCGGACCAGAGTTGGTTGAAGGAGCGTCGTGAGAAGCTGAAAGGTGCTGAGGGAAATCTGGACAAGGCCTTCGACAAGTTGCTCAACGCCAAGGGCTGAGATGCAAGCTGAATGTGGGAGCGGGCTTGCCCGCGATAGCGGAGTGTCAGACAACAGATTTATCGACTGACATACCGCTATCGCAGGCAAGCCAGCTCCCACATTTGAGCTGCTTTTACCTGATGCATGCGTTCAGCTCAGCTCAATTCCCGCTTCAACACCTCGCGATCAATCGACTTCTGCCACCCGCATATCGCCAGGCACGCCACGCAATTGCCCAACACATTGGTCAACGACCGACACTTCATCAGCCGCTCCACTCCCAACAACAACCCCACCCCTTCCAGCGGCACCAGTTGCAGGATGTTCAAGGTGGCAATCAGGGTAAACAGCGCCGAGCCCGCCACACTGGTAGAGCCCAGCGAGGTGAACAGGCAAATCACCAGCACCGCCAGCAACTCGGGAACCGCAATCTCGACCCCAGCCAGATGCGCCAGAAACATGATGGCGGTGGTCAGGTAAATATTGGTGCCGGCCAAGTTGAACGTATAGCCGGTGGTCAGCACCAGGCGCACTAATTGGCGTTCACAGCCCAGCGTCTCAAGTTTGCTGACACAACCGGGAAGTGCAGCAACCGACGAACCGGTAAACGTCACCAACAACAACTCTTCTTTCAAGTAAACAATTAGCCGCGTCAATTTAAATCCAACCAGGCGCGCAATCGTCGCAAACACTAAAATCACGAAAACCGCGCACGCCAGGTAAATCACCACAATAAACTTCAACAGCGGTAAAACAGAACTTAAACCGTACTTCCCCACCACAAACGCCATCGCCCCAAAAGCCGCCAGCGGTGCAAATTTCAAGATAAAGCGCAATAGCAAGAACAGCCCGGCGACTGCTGCTTCCAACCAGCCGAGGCAGCGGTTGCCAACCTTGCCGCCACGCCCCAGCACCAGCCCGCACACCACCGCCACCAGCATCACCTGAAGTACCAGACTCTGGGTAAAAACCCTGTAAAGACTGGATGAAATCGACGTCATGGACAGCTCATGCAGGAGCGCCTCCGGCGCAACAGGCGGCGTCAGGGGGTCAAAATCCAGGTTAGCCACTGCCGTGTGATCCAGGCTGAACAGCCACCCCGTCGACATTCCCAACACCAATGCGGCAAGGGACATCAGCTGGAAATACACCACGATGCGCCCGACTACATGCCGATGCTGAGGCTCGCGCTTGATACCCGCCACACCCGTTGACACCAACACAAACAACAGAAACGGCATCAATAACCCGACCACTTTTATAAAAGCGTCGCTGAGCAGTTTCATTTCAACCGCCACGCCTGGATAAAACAGTCCCAACACCATACCAAGTGCAATGGCAATCAAAATAGGCAATGTGGCGTTATTGGAAAATCGGGATGGCATCAATGCTCCAGGGTCTTTTTATTTATTGTTATTGTCGGATCAAGCCACTTTCGGCATATTGGTCGCCAAGGCGCATTCTGGCCACAAATAATAAAGTCTTGTCACGGGATATACCACCATGGAACTTCGCCATTTACGTTATTTCATCATGGTGGCCGAAGAGCGACATTTCACCCGCGCCGCCGCCCGCCTGAACATGCGACAACCGCCCCTCAGCCAACAGATTCGAGCCCTGGAACAAGAGCTGGGGTTCGACCTGTTCAAGCGCCACCCCAAGGGCGTCGACCTGACCGCCGGTGGGATGGTGTTTCTCGAAGAGGCTCGGGCCATCCTCGCCCGCGTCGAGCAAGGCTCCCTCAAAGCCGCCCGCGCCGCCCAGGGCATCGAGGGCACACTGATCATCGCCTTCACCAGCTCCGCGGCTGCCCATCCGCTGATCCCGCGGATCATTCGTGCCTACCGCGAGCACTACCCGGGCGTGGAACTCTCGATCAACGAAGGCAGCGCCCGGGAAGTCACCGAAGACACCATCGAAAAACGCATAGACATCGGCATCCTCCGCGCCCCGGTGGGCGACCACCAGAGCCTGACCTTCCACCGCCTGCTCAACGAAGAAATGCTGCTGACCCTGCCCGTCGGGCATCCGCTGCTCAAGGGCGCCGAGCCAAAAATCACCATGGCTGAGCTCAAGGACGAACGCTTCATCCTTGTCCGCCGCCCCGGCGCGCCTGGGATGTACGCCAACCTGATCAAGGCCTGCCAGAACGCCGGCTTCGAGCCGAAGATCGCCTTTGAAGTGGAGCGCATGCTGACCAACGTCAGCCTGGTGGCCGCCGGTGAAGGCATCTCGGTGGTGCCCGCGTCGATGCGCGATGTGCACCGCGAGAGCGTGGTGTATTGCCGAATCAGCGATGCGCGGCCACGATTATTGGCGCCGATCACCCTGGTGCGGCGCGCGTTCAATCCGTCGGCGCCGTTGCAGAATTTCATTGGCTTGGCGCGGGAGTTGGCGGGGGTTTATCGCAAGGGTTGAGTCATCGCGTGAAAACTCTCGGTGAGCAGTTCCACCGCCGCGCGGATACTGTCGCTTTGCCGTGGAACGGCGTACAGGCCGTAGTTGACACTCAAAATAGGCCCATCGCTTTCAGCCAAGGAAATGATGCGCATGGTCTCCGGCCGAATGTTCTCCGCCGGCAGCAAGGCCACACCCAGTCCACCCTCCACCGCTGCGGTGATTACGCCAATGTTCGGGCTGGTCACCGTGACCCGAAAATCCCGCCCGGCGTTCAGCAACGCATCAAACATCAAGCGCCGCCAGGCACAGGGTTCGGCATACACGATGACATCCAGCGGCAGCGCCGCATCGATTTCTTCATCAATCGCGCACACCCAGTACAGCTCGACGTTCCAGGCGTGCACAGGGTCGGCGTTGAACGATGAGCTGACGCCAATGGCCACGTCCAGCTCGCCGTCATTCCAACGCTCGGCGAGTGCGTCGCCGTGATCAACAACGACCTCCAGGTGTACATGCGGGCAGGCGCGCCGCAGCCGGCCGAGCGCTGCCGGCAACGCCGATACCGCCACGTCTTCCGAGAGCCCGACGCGCACATTGCCCATCACCGTGCGCTCTTTCAGGCGCGCTGCTACCGTCTCGCCCAAGGCCAGAATGCGCGTCGCGTAGGTGAGCAGCAGTTCCCCTTCGGTAGTGGGCACCACGCCCCGACCTGTTCTGCGCAACAGCCGCTGGCCTAGCAACTCCTCAAGCCGGCGGATTTGTGTGCTGAGGGCTGATTGCGCCCTGCCCGCCTGCTGGGCTGCGCCACTCAGGCTGCCGTGCTGGCATACCGAGATAAAGGTTCGTAGTAGATAGGGTTCAAACGCGTCAGATATCATTTTTGGATTAACTCTGAATCAACAGCTATCACCCTACCTCGATAGCTGGAGCATGACTACTCTGCTGGAACGTTATCAACCAGGAAGAGCCTCATGACCCAACTCCAGAACCAACGCATCGTACTGGCAGCCCGCCCCGACGGGCGCCCGCAACCCAGCGATTTTCGCGTGGAGTACAGCGCGATTCCCGTGCCTGCCGAAGGCGAAGTGTTGCTTGAGAACCTCTATCTGTCCCTCGACCCCTACATGCGCTGGCGCATGAGTGCAGCCAAATCCTATGCCGAGCCAGTGGGCATCGGCGAGGTGATGGTGGGCGGCACGGTCGCGCGGATCAAACACTCACGAAACCCATTGTGGCAAGAGGGCGACATGGTGCTTGCCTATGCCGGCTGGCAGCGTTTTGCGCTCTCGGACGGTCTCGATCTGCGGCTTCTGGATCCGGGCATGGCCCACCCCAGCACAGCGCTGGGAGTTCTTGGAATGCCGGGGTTCACCGCTTACTCGGGGTTGCTCACTATCGGCCAACCCAAGCCCGGTGACACCGTGGTAGTGGCGGCGGCGAGTGGCGCAGTGGGCTCGGTGGTCGGCCAGATCGCCCGCATCAAGGGCGCACGCGCCGTGGGTATCGCGGGCGGGCCGGAGAAATGCGCGTTCGTGAAAAATGAACTCGGGTTTGATGCCGTCATCGACCATCGCGCAGCGGATTTTGCCCAGCAGTTGGCCGAAGCCTGCCCCAATGGAATTGACGTTTACTTCGAAAATGTCTCGGGAGCGGTTTGGGATGCCGTGAGGCCGCTGCTCAATGACTTTGCGCGGATACCCGTATGTGGGCTGATCGCCCATTACAACGACCGTTCGGTGCCTGGGCAACAGGTCGACCGACTGCCGGCGACTATGCACGACATCCTCGCCAAGAGCCTCACCGTGCGCGGCTTTATCCAGACCGAGTTCGTTGACGAGCAGCAGGACGACTTTTTGCAGGAAGCCGCGCAGTGGATTGATCAGGGCAAGCTGAAGTGGCGCGAAGACATTGTCGAGGGCCTTGAGAATGCGCCTGAGGCGTTTATCGGGCAGCTGGAGGGGCGCAACTTCGGCAAGTTGATTGTGCGACTGGCTTGACGCCTCAATCCACCACGAACAACTTCGCCCCGACGGTAGTCGATGACCGATGCCCTTCCATGTCATTGCCCACCTGATAACTCATCCCGGCAGTCAGCGTGAACTGCCGGCCATCCTCCAGTTCGGTGTGCAGCTCACCTTCCAGGCACAGCAGGATATGCCCGCGCCAACACCAGTGATCGGCCAGGTAACCGGCGCTGTATTCGACCATGCGCACGCGGGTTGAGCCGAACTGGCAGGTGCGCCAATACGCACTGCCGGTTTCGCCGGGATGCATCACCGGTTTGAGGGTCGACCAGTCGGTGGTGCCAAAGGGGATTGCGGTCAGGTCCATGATTGTCTCGGCGGTGAATGCAGGTGCTCAGAACTTACCGAACAGGTGCGCACAGCGATAGAGACAGATCCGCAGCATTTGCGGGATACAGGGCGGTGACTCTTGGTATCCTGCCACCCTCCTCCCATGGGCGTATGTCGATGAAGATCGATCCATCCTTTGTTGTGCATGAGACCGAGCATTGGCTGCTCAATCATCACCTGTCGTCCGCGCTGCCGGGCTATTTGATGCTGGGTGCCAAGGCGTCTGTCCACTCACTTGCAGACATGCCCGATGCAGCGCTCGCGGAGCTGGGCGGATTGCTGGCTAAAACCCAGCGGGTCATGGAAGCGCAGTTGAAGCCCAAGTGGCTTTACATCAGCCGGTTCGGGCATATGCCGGGCTTCCCGCTGCACTTTCATTTCATACCCGTTTATGGATGGGTTGAGGCGCTGTTCTGGCAGGATGAGCGCTATCGGGTTTTGCAGAATTTCGGGACGCAGCAGAAGGCAACCGACGGTGCGGAGCTGACGCTTTTTATCTGGCGGGAGTTTGGTGAGAGCCCTACGCCGCCGGCTGTTCAAGGCGCTTCGGTGAGCGAGGTGATCCGGTGTTTGCGTACGGAGTTCAATATCCAAGACAACACATGACCTGTGGCGAGGGAGCTTGCTCCCTCGCCACAGCAAGCTCCCTCACTACAGCAAGCTCTCTCGTCACAGGTTTTTGGGTGGGTCAGCGAACATTGTGGAGGTGTTTGCGCATAGGAATACAGGCCAGCCGCAACCCCGACGGCGAGTGGTAGATCGCCTGTTCATCGCCCACATACCCACACCGCCGATAAAAATCCGCCGCATTCAACGTCGCGTCCAGGATCACTTCCTTAATCCCCAACTCCCGCGCCAACGCCTCCAGATACACCAGCACCTGCTTGCCAATCCCACGCCCGGTAAACCCTGGAAGCACAAACAGCGCACCGATTTCGTTGTTCGCCAGATCCAGCATCCCTGTGGCCACAGGTTCACCGTTCACGCAGCCCAGGTAAAAAGGCTTGTCCATCAACGCGTCATAGCCGTCTTCGGCGGCGCCCCGGGTCCACACCATCATCTGCTCGGACGTATAGGCGCCGATGCATTGACTGCGTATGGCCAACCGGCGAATGTCGAAGGCTGTCTGTGCATCTTCCAGCGTGGCGCGTCGTATCTCGAGCATTTGTCCCTCCATGGACGTCAGGCGTTCTCGTCACCCGGTCGGGTAAACGAATAGCGGTCAATATCGGTCCTCAGCTGCCAGCCCTGGCCCTGCCAATAACGGGCGGCGCTGTCATTGGTCTTGAACACATCCAGGTGGCATTTGCGGATGCCCAACTGCGCAAGGCTGGTGAGGCAGCGTTCTACCAGCGCGTTCGCAATGCCCTGGCGCCGATACTCAGGCAGCACCAGCACATGCTGCAAATAACCGCGCCGGCCATCGTGCCCACACATCACGCATCCACCCAGCACCCCGTCGATCTCGGCCACGAAACTCATGCCGGGATTGCGCTCCAGGTAACGCGCGGTGGCCTCGCGGGAGTCGGCGTCGCGCAGGGAGATGCCAGGCGTGTTCTGCATCAGTTCAAGCACGGCGTCGTAGTCGGCGGCGCTCATTACGCGAAGAGTGACCATGGTATTCAAAACCCTCTGAGTTCGCGCTGAGTTTGCCTGCACTTGTGCCGGTCGCGCACGCATAAATACACGACCGGGTGACAGCCTTGAGTTAACGCAACTGAAACCAGGTGGTTTTCAGCTGCGTGTACTTGTCAAAAGCGTGCAGCGACAGATCACGCCCGAACCCGGATTGCTTGCCTCCACCGAAAGGCACCGACACATCCAGGGCGTCGATGGTGTTGACCGAAACCGTTCCGGCATTCAGGGCTCGGGCCACACGGTGCGCACGGTTGAGGTCATCACTCCATACCGAGGCCGCCAGGCCGTAGACACTGTCATTGGCCTGGTGTATCGCCTGCTCTTCCGTGTCGAAGGCGCTCACCGCAAGCACCGGGCCGAACACTTCATCACGGGACAGGGCCATGGCTCGGGTCACGCCGGCAAAAATGGTCGGCTGGATAAAGTTGGAGGAGCCATTGATGCTTAACTGTTTGCCACCACACAACAGCCTGGCGCCCTCCCCTCGGGCCTGGCTGATGGCGTGCATGATGCGTGCGGTTTGCTGACTGTCGACGATGGCACCGGCTGCACTGCTGGGGTCCAGCGGATCACCCGGCATCCAGGCGCGCGATTTGGCAATCAGGCGCTCGATGAATTCGTCATGGATGGAGCGTTGCACGTAGAGACGGGAGTTGGCCGAGCACACTTCGCCCTGGTTGAAAAAGATGCCGAAGGCGGCCTTCTCCGCAGCAAGGTCCAGGTCCTGGCAGTCCTCAAACACCAGGTTCGGGCTTTTGCCACCACATTCCAGCCACACCTGCTTAAGGTTGGACTGGGCGGAATATTGCATAAAGTACTTGCCCACCTGAGTGGAGCCGGTGAACACCAGGCAATCCACATCGTGGTGCAGCCCCAGCGCCTTGCCGGCACTTTCGCCGAGGCCGGGCACCACATTCAACACACCCTCCGGGATACCCGCTTCCAGGGCAAGCTGGGCCAGGCGCAGGGCAGAAAACGGCGACTGCTCAGCGGGCTTCAAGACCACGCTGTTACCGGCCGCCAATGCCGGTGCGAGTTTCCAGGCGGCCATATCAAGCGGGAAGTTCCACGGCACTACCGCCGCGATCACCCCCAGTGCTTCGCGCGTAATGGTTGCCAGCGCATTGTGCGCGGTGGGCGCGACTTGATCGTAGAGCTTGTCGAGGGCTTCACCGTACCAGGCAAACACATTGGCGGCGCCGGGCACGTCGACGTTGTAGGCATCCATTACCGGCTTGCCCATGTTCAGCGAATCGAGCAGCGCCAGCTCTTCGCGGTGGGTCATCAGTAACTCGGAGAGCCTGATCAGGATCTTCTTGCGCTCCACCGGCGGCATTCGCCGCCAAGGGCCAGTGTCGAAGGCCTGGCGTGCGCTGCGCACGGCCAGGTCGACTTCTGCGTCACCGCAGGCTGCAACCTGCGACAGCAACTGCTGGGTGGCCGGGTTGATCGCATCGAAGGTCGCCCCCGATGCCGCGCTGACTGAGCGACCACCGATCAGGGCGGTGGTGATGAAGGTCTGGCGGGCAACACGCTGTTGCCAATAGTTAAGGTCGAACACGTTGTACTCCCAATAAATGGCGATGGATAAACGAGGGGTTCACTCGACGATCTGCAGTTCCGGCATCTTCACCCGCAGCCCCCGCGTGATGCCCAGCAGACACAGGAGCCCAAGCCCCATCCAGCACAGGCCGATGGTGAACGACAGACTGGATAGGCTGCTCCACAGCCAGATCGTGCTGAGGAACCCCAGCGCCGGCACAACGGCGTACAGCAGGTAGTTCTTCGTGCCGCGCAACTTCTGGTCGACCAGGTAATGCTTGATCACCGCCAGATTCACTGCCGAGAAGGCGAACAGCGCACCGAAGCTGATCATGTTGGCGACGGTATCCAGCGTGATGAACAAGGCAATCAGCGAGAACAGGCTGACCAGCACGATGGCCGTGGCGGGCACGCGCTTTTTCGTCACCAGCTTGCCGAGTACGCGGGGCAACGCGCCGTCACGTCCCATGGCGAACAACACCCGCGACACGCTGGCCTGGGAGACCATCGCCGAGGCGAAGCAACCGGCGACATAGGTCGCGGTAAAGGCAGTCACCAGCAGTTCGCCGCCTACTCTGCGCATCACATCCACCGACGCGGAATCCGGGTCGACGAAGCTGTTCCATTCCGGGAACACCATTTGCGCGAAATACGAAACCAGCAGGAACAGCAGACCGCCGAACAGCGACACCACCATGATCGCCAACGGGATGGTGCGGCGTGGGTTGGGGGTTTCCTCCGCCATGGTCGACACCGCATCAAAGCCGAGAAAGGACAGGCACAACACCGCGGCACCCGCCATGATCAGCGGCGCGCTGAAGCCTTCATGGTGGAATGGCGCCATCAGCGACACGGGTGCGAACTGCTCGCTGAGGGTATGCACTGATAAAGCCACGAACACCACAATGAACACCAACTGGGCCACGATGAGTATCCAGTTGACCCGGGTGATGGACTCGATACCCACCAGGTTAAGCGTGGTCACCAGGGCAATCGAGCCAAGCACCCACACGGCAGTCGGCACCCCGGGAAAGTATTCGGACATGTAGATGCCGATCAGCAAATAGCTGAGCAATGGCAGGAAGATGTAGTCCAGCAACAGGGTCCACCCGGCGATGAAGCCGAAGTAGGCGCCAAACGCCTTACGGGTGTAGGAGTAGACCGAGCCCGAATAGGGATGCGCCTGGACCATGCGCCCATAGCTGTAGGCCGTCAGCAGCATGGCGGCGAGGGTCAGCATGTAGGCGGTCGGCAAGTGGCCCTTGGTCATTTGGGTCACCAGGCCGTAGGTGGTAAACACCGCCAGCGGCACCATGTACGCCAGGCCGAACAGCACCAGCCCGACAAGACCCAGCGGCTGACGAAACCGACGGGACGAAGCGGTTTTGGGTGAGGGTTGATGAGCGGGTGTATCGGTCACGTTTGTTATTGTATTCATGGGTGACTCCTGGAATTGGGGATGCAGGCCGTCGCGGCATGCGATCACATCGATGCCGTTCAAGCGTTGCCTGATGGAGGTTGCGCACCACCCCTCGCCTGGGGTGGCGCGCTGGTCACTTCAGAGTTTTCCCGCGATCCGTGCGGTGCGATCTACGGCGATGCGGGTCTTTTCAACCAGCTCGTCCAGCTCAGTGCGCGTGGCCACCAGTGCCGGCGCCATGATCATGCGGCCCAGCGTCGAGCGAATGATTACGCCCTCTTCGAAACCAAAAGTGCGGCACTGCCAGGCCAGGTCGTTTTCATTGTCGAAGCGTTTGCGCGTGCTCTTGTCTTCGGCGAACTGCAAGGCCGCAAGCAGGCCCGTGCCCTGGATCTCGCCGATCATCGGATGATTGCCGAACACTTCCTGCAGGATTTTTTGCAGGTACGGCCCGGTGTCGTCCTTCACCTGGCGCACGATGCCTTCATCCCGCAGCGCCTTGAGGTTGGCCAGCGCCACCGCCGCCGCCACCGGGTGCCCGGAATAGGTCAGGCCGTGGGCGAACACGCCGCCGTGTTCCACCAGTGCATCGGCCATGCGCTTGCTCAGCACCAGGCCGCCCATCGGCAGGTAACCGGATGTCAGGCCTTTGGCGATGGACAGGGTGTCCGGCTCAAAACCGAAGTGCTGATGGGCGAACCACTCGCCGGTACGGCCAAAGCCACCAATCACCTCATCGGCGCACAGCAGCACATCGTATTGACGGCAAATACGCTGGATCTCGGGCCAGTAGCTTTCCGGCGGAAAAATCATGCCGCCCGCGCCCTGGAACGGCTCGGCGATAAACCCGGCGACGTTTTCAGCGCCCAGCTCGAGGATTTTCTCTTCCAACTGCAAGGCGCAGCGGCGGCCGAACTCGGCAGGCGTCAGCTCGCCGCCATGGGCGTACCAATAAGGTTCGTCAATGTGTGCCACGTCGGGAATCAGGCCGCCCATCTCGTGCATGAACTTCATGCCGCCCAAGGCAGACGCCGCCAGGGTGGAGCCGTGATAGCCGTTCCAGCGGCCGATCATGATTTTTTTCTGCGGCTGGCCGACTACCTGCCAGTAGCGGCGCACGGTACGGATCAGTACTTCGTTGGCCTCGGAGCCGGAGTTGGTGTAGATCACGTGGCTGTAGTGGCCCGGCAACAGGCTGAAGAGCAACTCCGACAGCTCAATCACCGCCGGGTGGGTGGTGTGGAAGAACATGTTGTAGTACGCCAACTGGTCCATCTGCGTAGCAGCGGCAGCGGTCAAATCCCTGCGACCGTAACCCAGCTGGGTGCACCACAGGCCCGACATGCCGTCCAGGTAACGCTTGCCTTCGCTGTCCCACAGGTAAAGGCCCTCACCGCGCACCATCACCCGAGGGCCTTCGGCATTCAGCGCTTTTTGATCGACAAAGGCATGGATGTGGTGGGCCGCATCCGACTTCTGGTAGTCCTCGGTCAGGCGGTTCAGTTGGGCGGGTACGTTCATGGTATTTCTCTCTTATTAGTAGTGACGCAAGGGCGAGCAACGCCGCTCAGCGGTGCTTGCTCATGTAGCTTTCGAGGGGGTCTTTGCTGAGGACACCCTGGGCTTCGGCCAACGAGTCGATAAACAAGGCAAACAGTTCTGATTGCGCGCCGATATCGAGCTTGGTGTAGATGTGTTTGCGGTGGGACTTGATGGTGTCTTCCGAGACGTCGAGGCGCTCGGCCAACGAGCGGGTGGAATGCCCACGCAGGATCAGTTGGGCGATCCGGCATTCACGCTCGGTCAATATCGACGAGCCGAAGTTGTTCAACGCCGAGTGAATGCGCTGCTCCAGCAGGTTCTCGAAACGCGCACCCTGGGCATCCAGGCCTACGAAATGCTTGCCCAGCACGGCCAGCACCCATGGGGCGATGCGCTTGAGTTGCTGGGTGATGGCGGCGTCGAGCTTTTGCGTAAAGGCCAGTGACACCGCCAGGCTCGAGCCGTTGCTCGACTGCAGGATGTAGTTCAGCTCATCTTCCAGGTGCGAGTGCCGGTAAAACGACTGGAAGTATTCGCTGAGTTCGAAGTGATCGGGGGCGACGTCGGCCAGGTCGTAACACCCGGAGCTGACGCCTTCCACGCAGGCCCCGTAAAACGGGTCGAGCAAATAGAACCCCGACAGGTACTGGCGCACATTGCCTTGTGGCAACCACGGCCCTTCCAGCTCGAACAACGCGCTGGGCATGCCACCTCGCGGGTAGAAATACAGCGTCGTGGCCTGAATCGGCTGGAGATAACCGAGGGCCTCGAATAAGGTCGCGGCGAACCCCGATTGCCCGATGCTGTCGGTCACCCGGGCCATCTGTTCGAACCATTGCGCAGAAGAAAGCCGGTCGTTTTCCACTTCAAACACTCGCTGAAAGAACTGCCAGGATGGTTACACACCCGCCCCATCCTCGAAATCACCCGATAGGGTGAGCCTGCATCCGATATTTATGCTCACTTCCCAGCTTAATAATATTTTATTAAAAACCGCCCTCCCCCTAGCCTTGAAGCCATGCCCAAGCTGAATCCAACTGCATTACGCAAGGACAGACACATGACTCAAGCAATAACAAAAATAGACACGCTGGTAGTGGGAGCCGGTCAGGCTGGCGTCGCCATGAGCGAGCACCTAAGCAAACAAGGCGTGCCGCACCTGGTGCTGGAGCGCAGCCGTATCGCCGAGCGCTGGCGCACCGGCCGCTGGGATTCGCTGGTCGCCAACGGCCCGGCCTGGCATGACCGTTTTCCGGGCCTGGCCTTCGATACTGTCGCCCCCGATGGCTTTGCGCCAAAAGAGCGCGTGGCAGACTACTTCGAAGCCTATGCACGCAAGTTCAATGCGCCGATTCGCACCGGCGTGGACGTGACCTCCGTGGTGCGCAATGTCGGTCGTCCAGGCTTTACCATCCACACCAGCGAAGGCGTGATCGAAGCCAACCGTGTGGTGGCGGCCACCGGGCCGTTTCAGAAGCCGGTGATTCCGGCGATTGCCCCTAAAGACACCGCGCTGCACCAGATCCACTCCGCCGACTACCGCAATCCTGCACAATTGCCGGCTGGCGCGGTGCTGGTGGTGGGGGCGGGTTCCTCCGGGGTGCAGATCGCCGATGAACTGCAACGCTCCGGGCGCCAGGTGTACCTGTCGGTCGGTGCCCACGACCGCCCACCACGTGCCTATCGCAACCGCGATTTCTGCTGGTGGCTGGGGGTGCTGGGCGAGTGGGACCAGGCCGCGATGAAGCCCGGCCGCGAACACGTGACCATCGCGGTGAGCGGCGCCCACGGCGGCAAGACCATCGATTTCCGCGAACTGGCCCAGCAAGGCATGACCCTGGTAGGCCTGACCCAATCCTTCGACGGTAGCGTCGCTCGCTTCCAACCTAATCTGGTGGAAAACCTGGCCCGCGGCGATGAGAACTACCTGGCCCTGCTGGATGCGGCGGATGCCTACATCGAACGCAACGGCCTGGACCTGCCGCTAGAGCCCGAAGCACGCCGCGTGTTTCCCGATGCCGAGTGCATCAAGCAGCCGATTCTGGAACTGGACCTGGCCAAGGCCGGCATCACCTCAATCATCTGGGCCACCGGCTTTGCCGTGGATTACAGCTGGCTGAAGGTCGATGCATTTGACGCCGCCGGCAAGCCGCAGCATCAGCGCGGCGTGGCCAGCGAGTCGGGCATCTACTTCCTTGGTTTGCCATGGCAGTCGCGCCGGGGCTCGTCGTTTATCTGGGGCGTGTGGCATGACGCCAAGTACGTGGCCGACCATATCGCCATCCAGCGTCAATACCTTGAATACCGCGAGCCCGCACCGGTTGTTCACACCTCACCTGTCAGCGCCTGATCACTTTTTTTCTGGAGTTTTTTTGATGCCTACTCACACTCGCATCCGCATGTTCAACACCAAGGAAACCTACCCGAACCAGAGCCTGGACAACGACCTGTGCCAGGCCGTACGCGCCGGCAACACGGTGTATGTACGGGGCCAGGTGGGCACTGATTTCGATGGCAACCTGATTGGCCTCGGCGACCCGCGCGCCCAGGCCGAGCAGGCCATGCGCAACGTCAAGCAACTGCTGGAAGAAGCCGGCAGCGACCTGAGCCACATCGTCAAGACCACCACCTACCTGATCGACCCGCGCTACCGCGAGCCGGTGTACCAGGAAGTCGGCAAGTGGCTCAAGGGCGTGTTCCCGATCTCCACCGGGTTGGTGGTTTCGGCCCTGGGCCAGCCACAGTGGTTGATGGAAATTGATGTGATCGCCGTCATTCCCGAATAAGGAGTCGCCCATGACCTTTTCAATCGTCGCCCGCTGCGCGGAAACCGGCCAGATGGGCATTGCCATCAGCTCATCGAGCATCGCCGTGGGCGCCCGTTGCCCGTGGCTGCGGCCCGGTGTGGGTGCGGTCTCGACCCAAAATATCACCCTGCCGGCCTTGGGCCCGGATGTACTCGACCTGCTGGAGCAAGGCCTGGCCCCTGCCGACGCGGTGGACAAGGCGCTCACCCGCAACGGCTACAGCCAATACCGGCAACTGACGGCGATTGATCACCTGGGGCGCACCGTGCATTTCAGCGGCAGCGAAACCCTCGGCACCCATAACGCGGTGTCGGGTGAACAGTGCGTCGCGGCCGGCAATATGCTCGCGGACCGCTCGGTGATACAGGCCATGGTCACCGCATTTGAACAGGGCGAAGGCCAACTCACCGATCGCCTGCTGGCCGCGATGCACGCAGCCATCGCCGCCGGTGGCGAAGCCGGCCCGGTGCATTCGGCAGCCGTGGTAGTGGTGGGTGAACTGACCTGGCCGATCATCAACCTGCGGGTGGATTGGGCCGATGAGAACCCGATTGGCGAACTGCAAAAGTTGTGGGACGCCTACCGCCCGCAGGTGCAGGACTACATCGACCGCGCCCTGGCCCCGGACCGCTCACCGGGCTACGGCGTGGCCGGAGACGACCGATGAGCAACAGCCGCGAATTGCTGCAGACGCTGGTGGGGTTTGATACCACCAGCCGCGAGTCCAACCTGCAATTGATCGAGTACATACGCGACTACCTGGCGGGTTTCGGTGTCGCCAGCGAGCTGATCTACAACGATGAACGCAGCAAAGCCAATCTGTTCGCCACCATCGGCCCGGCGCAGGTGCCCGGGATCGTGCTGTCGGGGCACACCGACGTGGTCCCGGTGGACGGGCAACCCTGGACACTGCCCGCATTTGCCCTGACCGAGCGCGACGGCAAGTTGTATGGCCGGGGCACGGCGGACATGAAGGGCTACATCGCCTGCGTGCTGGCGCTGGTGCCGTCGCTGGTGAACGCAGACCTGCGGATGCCGGTGCATATTGCGCTGTCCTACGACGAGGAAGTCGGCTGCCTTGGGGTGCGTTCGCTGCTCAAGGTGCTGGAGCAATGGTCGGTGAAACCGCTGCTGTGCATTATCGGCGAGCCTACCGAGTTGAAGCCGGTGCTGGGCCATAAAGGCAAGCTCGCCATGCGCTGCGAAGTGCATGGTGAGGCGTGCCATTCGGCGTATGCGCCTCAGGGCGTGAATGCGATCGAGTATGCGGCGGAGTTGATTGGTGAGCTGGGGCGGATTGGCCAACGCCTCAAGGTGCATCAGGACGAGCGCTTTGACCCGCCGTTCAGCACCGTGCAAACCGGGGTGATTTCCGGGGGCAAGGCGCTGAATATCGTCCCGGCGGATTGCCGCTTCGACTTTGAAGTGCGCGCCCTGCCGTCGATGGACCCGGGTGAAGTGGCCGAGGAGCTGCAAACCTATGCGATGCAGCAGGTGTTGCCGCGCATGCAAGCGGTGAGCCGGCAGAGTGCGATTCGCTTCAGTGAATTGTCGGCGTACCCGGGGCTGGCCACCGACCAGCGCAGCCAGGCGGCGGAGCTGATTGCGGCGTTTTGCGGCTCGCGGGAATTTGGCACCGTGGCGTTCGGAACTGAGGGTGGGTTGTTTGATGCGGCGGGCATTCCCACCGTGGTGTGCGGGCCCGGGAGCATGGACCAGGGGCATAAGCCGGATGAGTTTGTGAGTGTGGAGCAACTGAAGGGTTGCGATGAAATGCTGCAGCGAATGTTGCTTTCGATCCGTACCTGATTCCCCAAGCAGTACAAATCAACTGTGGGAGCCGGGCTTGCCCGCGATGGCGGTGGATCAGTTGGCCTATTTGCTGGCTGACACACCGCCATCGCGGGCAAGCCCGGCTCCCACATTTTTTTGCTCTGTGTTTTACCCAAGTAACCGCGCCAGCTCTTCCCGGCAATACTCCACAAACAACTGCACCGGCTTGGTCAACGGCGCCCGCCGCAACCACACCGCCGACAACCCCGACCCCGTCACCGTCTCCGCCAACGGCACACACACCAGCTTCTGCCCGTCATAGGAATACGGCGAAAACGGCTTGGTCACCAGAATCGAAAAGCCAAACCCGCGCCCCACCATCCCGCGCACCATCTCGATCGACGGCGAACTGAAGACAATATTCGGCGTCAGTCCACGCTCTTCAAAGATGCTCACGAAGTACGTCCGGCTCGGAAGCACATCCAGCAGAATCATCGGCTCCAGCACCAAATCCGCCAGTGACACCTTGGCCTGCTGCGCAAACCGGTGATCCGCCGGTAACAACGCATAGGGTTGCTGCGGCGGCATCAGCGGTGTGGTCTCGATGGCGCTGCCCAGGTCATGCTCAAACAGCATCGCCACGTCGATACTGCCGGCGGTCAGCGCCTGCACCAGCTCCTGCTGTTCGCCGTCCCGCAGGCGGATTTCCACCCCCGGCCAGCGCTGCTTGAAGCCTGCAATCAAACGCGGCAAATACAGCGGCGCCACCGTCTCGAAGCAGCCGATATCGATCTGCCCCGCCACCACGTCGTTGTCTGCCAGCGCGTTCTGCTCGAATTCATGGGCTACCCGCAGCAGCTCCAGGGCCTTGCGATAGAACCGTGCACCACTGGGCGTCAGCGACACCCCTTGGGCGTGATGGCGGATAAACAACTGCACGCCAAAGCTGTCTTCCAGCTGCTTGATGGCCGTCGACACCGACGGTTGCGCGATATAGAGCTTGCGCGAGGCCTCTGCCACGCTGCCGCACTCGGCGGTGGTTACAAAATATTTGAGCTGGCGCAGGTTATAGGCAGCCATCGGGACCTCCAGAAACGTGGGAATTCGCCCCAAACAAGTGCAAGAAAAAGCCGCTTTTTTTGACGATTCAAGTCCATGCAACATACCGGAGCGAAAATCGCCGCGAGATATTATTTTTAAGGTCTATAGCAACAAACTTACTAATTTACCTACCCGTGACCATTGCACATGATCACTCCAACAACAAAAGCGACGCACACGCGCCGCCCAGCGAAGTACGTCAACGTACTCACCTTGCCTTGGAGCTCGTCATGGTTACCACTGCAACATCCTCCGCCCCGCTTATCGAAAAACACACGATTGGATACGTGCCCCCGGAAGATCGCCACGGAAAGGTAAGAGACTTGTTCACCCTGTGGTTCGGCGGCAACATCGCGCCGTTGCCCATCGTCACCGGCGCGCTGGCCGTGCAACTGTTCGGCTTGAACCTGGTGTGGGGCATCATCGCCATCCTCGTCGGCCACCTCGTCGGCGGCGTGCTGATGGCATTGCACTCGGCCCAAGGCCCACAAATGGGCATCCCGCAAATGATCCAGAGCCGCGCCCAGTTCGGCTCCCTCGGCGCACTGCTGGTGGTGGTGATCGCCGGCGTGATGTACATCGGCTTCTTCGCCTCCAACATCGTACTGGCGGGCAAATCCCTGCACGGCGTCGTCGACGCGATCCCGGTGCCAGTGGGCATCGTCATCGGCGCCATCGGCTCGGGGATCATCGGCATCATCGGCTACCGCTTCATCCACGTGCTCAACCGCATCGGCACCTGGGTGCTGGGCGCGGGCATCGTGCTGGGTTTCGGCTACATCTTCACCCATGTGCAGACGGCCGACTTCCTGACGCGCGGCAACTTCAACATCTCCGGCTGGCTGGCCACCGTGTCGCTGGCCGCGCTGTGGCAGATCGCGTTTGCGCCGTATGTGTCTGACTACTCCCGCTACCTGCCGGCGGACGTGCCGGTGGCGTCGACCTTCTGGACCACCTATCTGGGCACCGTGCTCGGTTCCAGCCTGTCGTTCATCTTTGGTGCGGTTGCGGTACTCGCCACGCCGGTGGGCATGGACACCATGGACGCGGTCAAACTGGCGACCGGCTCCATTGGCCCGCTGATGCTGTTGCTGTTCCTGCTCAGCGTGATCAGCCATAACGCACTCAACCTGTACGGCGCGGTGCTGTCGTTGATCACCCTGGTACAGACCTTTGCCTACCGCTGGATCCCGACCGCCAAGGCGCGCGCCGTGATCTCGGTGCTGGTGTTGGCCGCGTGTTCGATTGCGGCGGTGTTTGCGTCGAAGGATTTTATCGGGCACTTCGTGGACATGGTGCTGGTGCTGCTGGTGGTACTGGTGCCGTGGACGGCGATCAACCTGATCGACTTCTATGCGATTCATAAGGGCAAGTACGACATCGGTTCGATCTTTCGGGTCGACGGCGGGATTTACGGGCGGTACAACCCTCAGGCGCTGGTGGCCTATGCGGTGGGGATTGTGGTGCAGATTCCGTTTATGAATACGCCGCTGTATGTCGGGCCGATTTCGGCACACATCAACGGAGCGGATTTGTCCTGGTTGGTGGGGTTGGTGGTGACGTCGCCGTTGTATTTCTGGTTGGCGAGTCGGGACAGTGCGTATAAGCGCCGGTTGGAAGGGGGGAAGTTGGTGGGTGGGGTTTGATTAAAATCCTGCTCTCTTGAAGAAGACGCCTTAGCGCCATACACGTAATGGCGCTAACTTTTACAAAAAATGCCAAGCTCCTACCCATTCCAAGAAAAGGTGAGCGTCCTCAATGTCACTAACACCCTCAGGATAAAGTTTTCAATTCTAAGCTCTCCATTATAATTTATCTTACTGACTGGCCTAAAAACCTATCATAAAACCTTACAAACCCAAACAAAATAAAAAGCCTCATAGATACATAAACCTGCTCAGCAAATAACAGCACACCCAAAATTTAACTAAGGCCAGCCAACAAGAACTACTAAACATTCATTTACCAAGCTATGCTGTCGCGGTGTGAGCCGTAGAAGCACAACACCACCCCAAAATTTCCTCGGCAATATTTTCCCAGGCGACTCTAATATCCGGAAGTAACTGCTGCCTTTCAATCACTGCCGCTTTAATAAGCGGAAGCGCAGCTCCTAAGGGTGAGCCGGAAAGCAATGGCAACTTATACTCGTTACAACTAGACTTACGGCCACAGCTAGGTCTATCCACGACACAACCAACCTCAACAGCCGCTAGTTCACTCGACCAATAAACAGAAAAAGCACTACCCCCGTAAAGCTCAAAGCAAGATATATTTTTTTTAAGCTGCAAATATTTCCAGTGACCCTCACGATAATGAGCTCTATACACCTCTAGTTTTTCTGAATAATTTGGATCATCACGCCAAGCCTGTTCAAAAAAGTAAAATGGTATCAAATTTTCAATTGAGCAAGCGCCAATCACATGGTAGTTCGCGCGAACAACAGGTGCAATCAGATCACTCTTTATAACCTTCTTTGCGGTTTCGCCCGGACCTAATAATGGTGCTCGAATATCACTATCAACGATACATAGACACAACCTCGAAGTATTAGCCTTCAGGTTATCATACGCCTCAGCAGTAGTATTCCCACCTCCAGGATACCCTTCTAGCGCGAGAGAAACACCACTAAAATTTGTATCAATCAAAACAGCGTTAGTAATCCACCTGTAAAAATCTGCGTCTGTAAGATTCTCCACTAAAATTAATGACTTTTGCAGCAAGTTGCTATTTACCAGCCCTAACGGGTATTCAATTCGTCTAACACCCTCAACAACACTAACCTGTGGCAGTTCAAAATCACCTATTAAAGCTTTAAGCTTAACCCCATACGCCAAGCTTCCAATTCTTGGGTATTGATTAATCACTTTAAGAAGCAAGGACCTGGCTGATCCATCACGCCCCTCAAGCATACCAATTAGGCCGTCTGCGACATCGAGTTCAGCAAAGACAAGATGACTACCCTCTCGCTGCGCGACGGATAGCAACTCCAAAACCGAAACTACTATTTCAAGATTATCCCTACCCTCTGCCGCGAACTGTACAAGGGAATTATCTAATTGAAAAATCATAAGTTATCCGGCTCAAAAAAGCCATATGGCCAATTTTCAAGAAAACCACGACTAGAGTAACTAGCATGCCTTATATTGGTTCCTTCCGAATAGCCTTTCCTTTCAAATATCAAGACAGAGACATCTTCACTACTGAATTTTGACTTCGCTATAAGATAACCAAGCCTGTTAACCAGATACTCACTATGAGTTTCTATGACCAACTTCAGCTCCACACCAATTGAGCGAGCCGCGGTGACAGAATTAACAAATACATCAGCCAAACTAGCCTGCAATTTTGGATGCAAGTGCAACTCAGGCTGCTCAATCGAAAAAATCAATGGAATATTTAGTTTGCTACTTTTAGATTCTGTCTTCGCATGTTGCACCACCCACAACTGCGCGAGTATTGGGAACATTTGAGAAAACCCAAACCCGGTATCTGCAATATTCACCATTACAGATTGCTTATCTTGAGACTTAATAAACAAAGATAAATGACCACCACTTTCCTCCACGAAAATAGATACTCCGAAAAAACTTTCACACCAATCTGAAAAGCTATTACGATCCTTCGGGGACATATTATCAAGGAAAAGAGCGAAATTTGCGCCTTGCGCATCTAACTCATCAACGGCAAGTCCCTGCTTTCGATAGTATCGTTCTGCACTTGCTCTCAATGGTGTAATGTATTTGGCGCTCTCCAAGACTTCCAATGTATAGTCCGATGCCATATTTACAAAATCTAAAAAACGATAACCAAGAAGTAAATTTTTAAGCTCGATAAAACCCTTAGATTCTTCCGTCCATGTCCAACAGTGTTTTCGCCATTTTGTATCGCCAATATAGTGATTCTTAACAAGCCTAAATGCGGAAAACGGAAATCTAGTTAGTGTGTATAGCAGCGAATCCCGCTTTTGCTCCCCAGTTCTCCCATGGACACGAGCATCAATAAACTCTCTCAACGCCTTAGTGAAATCTCGAAAGTCTGAGGAACCATCAAAATCCTCAAATACGTCAGTTGAATTTTTTCGCGTAAAAGTCGGCACAGGGCCTTTCCAAACTTTGGCCGACAAGCTATTTACAACTAAATTAAGGTAATCAACACCATTAATTTCGAAGCTAACAAACTCTCCGACCCTAGAGAGCGCAAAAGAAAAATTCTCATTTTCGATATCAATTAAATATTCAAACGCAGCCGCACCATCCTTAGGGTGTAATCTTTCAGTTATTGAGATGGAGCACGGGATATTTTCTACACTTTCCTTACTTGATACTGTTGTTCTTCTCAACAACACCGAACTTGAAGGCATTTCAAAATCATAAGAAAAAGAAAGACACCCTTCATCTGAAAAATTTGATACCGTCTCACTAATACCGCCAAAATCAACTAAGTCTCCGACCCAAAGAAAAGGCTCTCGCGCACGGACGCCAATACCCTGTTTGAGGAGAGCAAGCGACCTTAAAAAGGTACTCTTACCCGAACTATTCTGGCCCAGAAGTATAGTAACTGGCTTTATCTCAATCTTACCGGTATCTTTAAGACTTCGAAAATTTTTAAGACGAATAGTTTTCAAACTAAAGCCCCTCTGTATATAATAAACACCAAGTACAATTTACACACCCCACTAACAACACACCTAAAGCAACGCCCGGTAAATCAGCTCAAAAAAGTCATGAATTTATCATCCAACTACAATTTTAAACTCCCCCGACAAAACGCGAAAACTTACTACAATTCCATCCGCTCCGACCTTACCAGCCTAAACCACAACTAAAAGCGCGAGCAAAACAAACAAACCCATTTCAGCATGAGTAACATTGAGCTGATCAACTCGCTAAAAATCATGATTTGATGTTACCACTTAGGCACACGCGCCCCGCAGACCGATCATTTTTTGTAATAGAGCACAGGAAGCCATCAAAGCGCCAGCATTTGGAAAAATTATTACTCTCGCTGATTTACAATAGAGCATCTGCTTTGAGTAGTGGTACTGGCTGAAAATTCTACGTTAGTCGCGTTGCAGTCCTGAAAACTTGCGCTTATAGTCCCTCGCCGCCGACATTGGTCAGCGACAGGGTTTCGCAGCCCTAAAACGATTCACACCGACACCGTCAGACATGACCCAGCCGCCCCGCGGCTGCCGATTGTTTTATGGCGGCTGTGCGTGGGAGACCTTCGGGTCTGCCGGGTTTTGGTGTAAATCGTCCGGTCTGCGAACCCGCGCACAGCTGCCACCCAATCTGTTTCGCAGCAGAACGGTGGTATTTCTTCTTTCTTGAGGATTTACACCATGACTACTCAACATCCGCCCCACCGCTTCACCCCCATGTCCCAAACCGCGACCGAATCCCCCGTCCTGCTCATCGACAGCGACGCACCTCTCTGCGATCTCCACGCCTGCATCAGCGAACGCCTCAACGCAGCCCTCAAATACCTGCACCTGATGGCCTGTTCCAACGTGTCTGATTACGGCGAACAAGACATCAATACCGTCGCCGAAACCGCTCGAATCCTGGTCCAGGATGTGGCGGATGTGTTTGGGGTGATTGAGCGGCGTGGGATGCATGCACCTGTAGCCCGCTGATTTATTTCCAGCGTTGAGAAAACCCGCATTGGCGGGTTTTCCAGTTATAGGGCTTGGCGAGTCTGGGTGGTGTCAGGGAGGCCGCCATCGCGGCCTCGCTGAAGCTCGACGGCTCCCACAGGGGGGCGGGGGTGTGGTGGGTTTTGTGTTCGGCGGTGTTGTCGGGGTGTTCTTTCTTTATCATGGGGGCCGTCGTTCAATTTCTCCGGTAACCCAATGCCCGCCCTCACCTTCCGTAACGCCAACCCCGCCGACGCCAACCGTTGCTACGAGATCGAAATCTCGGCCTACGAAGGCGACGAAGCCGCCACCCTGGAAAAGATCGCCACGCGCATCGCGCTGTACCCGCAAGGCTTTCTGATTCTGGAGGCGGATGGTGTTGTGGTCGGTTTCATCAACTGCGGTTGCGCCGATGAAGTGGTGATGTCGGATGAGGCCTTCAAGGAGTTGGTCGGGCATTCAGCCGATGCGCCGAATGTGGTGATCATGTCGGTGGTGGTTGACCCGGCTCATCAGGGCAAGGGTTATTCGACGCAGTTGATGGAGACGTTTATCCAGCGCATGCAGGCGATGGGCAAGAAGACCATTCACCTGATGTGCAAGGAACGCCACGTGGAGCTGTATAAGCGCATGGGCTATCGCTATGTGCAGCCGTCGGCGTCGGACCATGGCGGGATGGCGTGGCATGAGATGGTGATGGATCTATGAAGCCGCATCTGATTGAGGTCGGCGACCAGCCAGACGCCAAAGCCGAGCAGCTCCTGGGCAGCGGCCTCGCCGCCTTCAACGAGCACGTCACCGGGTCCAATGACCGACGTCCGTTGACGGTGCTGATCAAGCATCCCGACACCGGTGAAACCCTCGGCGGCATCACCGGCAAAACCAGCCTCGGCATGGCCTTTCTCGACCTGTTTCATCTGCCCGAGGCCCTGCGTGGCTCAGGCCTGGGCACAACGCTGCTGAAAGCATTCGAAGACGAAGCCCGTCACCGTGGCTGCCGCTCGGCGATGCTGTACACCCTCAGTTTCCAGGCCCCGGAGTTTTACGAGAAGAATGGCTGGGTGCGGTTTGGTGAAATCCCTTGCGACCCGGAAGGCAGCAGCCGGGTGTTCCTGAGCAAAATGCTCTGAGGAACTTACTTCACTCGACGTCGAACATACGCTCAATCAGCTTTATCGCCTGACGCCCATCCGCCGCATACAACCCAGCCAGCGCTTGTTGATCCGAAAGCCGGTGCAAGTTGAAGTGGTTGTAGAACGCTTGGCCGGTGCGCTGCGGTTCAAAATGACTCGCCTCAAGAAGGCGCAGGAACTCCAGATAAGCCAGCTTCTCCAGTGCGAGGCGCTCAGCCATCACCCTGTCCTTCCAACGGGAAAATGACTTCCTGAGTGTCCAGGTTCTTGATCGTCGAGTACGTGCGGTACTCCACGCTGTAGGCACCCGGGTAGCCCTTGGTGCTGGCGGTCATGCGGAAGGTCACGACATACCGCTGGCCCCCGGCAAACACCACATCATCGGCGCCTTTGTTGCAGAAGGCGCCGCCGGTGCCCAAGGCGTTCATCGACACGTTGCACCAGCGCAATGAATGCTTGCCCGGAGCCAACTTGAGCGCCTGTTCACCGGACACATCAAGGATTGAACGTCGACCGGCGCCCGGGAGCGCAACGCCGTCTACTTCCGTGGCCAACACCAAGCGGTGAAACGGCACGCCCAGTTCACGTACCCGGAACGTTTCGAAGTACACCAGCGCTGCATTCGGGTGGTTGTCGGAGAGGTCGACCGGTTGCATTTTTTCCGGGGCCCAATCGCCTTGGTAGTTCTTGTAGTGGTAGTTGGAACAGGCGCCGAGCAGCGGGAATACACAGGCAACGGCGAGCTTTAACACTTTCATCGGATAAACGGTCCTTGTGAGCGATGACATCATATCGACATCATTTCGATTTTCTTAAGTGCAATTGCTCACGCGTTAAGACTGAAGTCTTTTACCAAACAGCCGATTTTCATGGCTCTCATTCTGAAACGTGTAAGTCGGCGCCCCCAGCAGCTCATAACCACGACGCGGATAAAAACCCAGCGCCCGTTCGTTGCCGACCCACACCGTCGCCCACAGCAACGATGCCCCACCCTGCCCCACACGCTGTTCAGCCGCTTGCAGCAAACGGTAGCCGAGGCCCAGGCCGGTAAACCGTTCCTGGATGTAGAGCCGCTGCAACTCCGCGGCTTTCGGTGTTGAGATCAGCGCATGGCCGGTGTCCATCGCCACCTGGGCAAACCCCACCAGATGCCCATTGGATTCAGCGACGATAATCGCCGTGCCCGGCTGGGCGATCAGCGCGGAAATCGTCTGGGGCGAAAACGCTTGCAGCGCCTCGGCAGCGATTGAGTCGCGAATGCCTTCTGTGGCGTAGGTATCGAGAAAAACCTGCATGCCCAGCACGCCAATGCATAACGCGTCTTCAGGCCGTGCATCGCGGATAAGAATGTCGGGGAGCATTCGAGGGGTACTCTCAAAATCAGCAAAGGCAACGTTTTAACACAACTGCACATCTCTTCAATTGCCAGCCCGGATTTGCCCCAGTAGGGTTATCGCTTCCCCCGCCAACAGGAACCACCATGACCTGGTTTTCAGACCCCGCCGCTGTTGCCCGCTACGCCGAAGGCCCGGTGAGGCTGGTGCCGGGTTTCGAGTCCCTGCAGCGCATGAGCACACTGCTGTTGCGCGAAACGGTCCCAGCCACCGGCAAGGTATTGGTACTCGGTGCAGGCGGCGGGCTGGAGTTGAAGAAGTTTGCCGACAGCCAGCCCGAGTGGCAGTTTGTGGGGGTGGACCCGTCTGCCGAGATGCTGAAGCTGGCCGAGGCCACCTTGGGTCCGCTGATGGCCCGGGTGCAGTTGCATGAAGGCTATATCGATACCGCGCCCGAGGGGCCGTTCGATGCCGCCACGTCCTTGCTGACCTTGCACTTCATCCCGGCCGAAGACCGTCTGCAAACCCTAAAAGAACTGTGGCGGCGCTTGTCGCCAGGCGCGCCTTTGATTGCGGCGCATCACAGCTTCCCCCAATCCTCGCCAGAGGAAAAAGCGCGCTGGCTGAAGCGTTATTCAGCCTATGCGGTGGATTCCGGCGTGCCGCCTGAAGATGCGCAGCGGGCGATTGCCGCGATCAGCAGCCACTTGCCGGTGCTGTCGCCCGAGGACGATGAAGCGCTGCTACGGGAGGCAGGCTTTGAAGGTGTGGAACTGTTCTACGCGGGCTTCAGTTTCAAGGGCTGGATTGCCTACAAGCCCGCCTAGCTTCCGGGGGAGTCTTACCAACTCCCCGACGCGCCACCCCCACCGCTGGAACCGCCACCCCCCGATGAGCTGCTGCTGGAACTGGAGCTCGAACCGGAGGAGCTGGAGCCCCCACCAGACCCCGATCCCGACCCGCCGCTGATACCATGAGCAAAGATGAACAGCGCCGCGAACGAAGCGAATGGAAACGCCAGCAGCCATCCCGTGGCGCCCTTATCAATCAATGCCCCAGCGACCCCGTACACCACCAGCACCGCCACCAGCCGCGCGATAAAGCCGCCCTGGCTCTCTTTCCACATGCTTTTCATCACCAGGAACAGGCCGAAGTACAGGCCCAGGATCAGCAGCCCGGCCATGGGATAAGCCAGCCAGTGGATCAGCGACAGGTCGCCAACAAAGTGATCGGTCAGCAGCACCCCGGCGATATAAATCAACAGCCCCAGCACGGCATAAAACGCCGCCCTCGCCTGCCACAACGCGCCAAACGTGGCACCGCCAATCAACATGCACAGGGGCAGCAACAGCAAATAGACCGGCCAGTCTTTGCCGCCTGCAACCGTTACCAGCGCCACAGTGACAACGACCACCGCCATCAGGGCCCGACGCCAAGGGAGTTTTTCAGCCCCCATCAATACCCCGACCACCCCGCCAAACATAAACGCCAGGAGCACCGCATAAGCCTCAGGCGGAAAACCGGCCTTGGCCACCTCGGGCAAATTGCCGCCGTCCACCAACAGCGTCAGGTCGTCCACCGCCTGCTGCACGCCGCCGGCGTAATCGCCCTGGCGAAACGCCGGGGTGATGTGTTCCTCGATGATGCGGTGGGCCAGCAGGTCGGTGACCACGCCCTCCAGGCCGTAACCGACTTCGATCCGAACCTTGCGATCGTCCTTCGCCACCAGCAGCAGGATGCCGTCGTTGACGTCCTTGCGCCCCAGTTTCCAGGCACGGAACAGTTGGTTGGCGAAGTCCTCGATGCCCACGCCCTGGGTGCTCGGCAGCAGCATCACAGCCACCTGTGCGCCTTTGCGTTGTTCCAGGCCGGCGAGTTGCGCTGTCATGCGCGATTGAGTGGCGGCGTCGAGGGTGTGGGTCAGGTCGATCACGCGCTGGTCCAGCGCAACCGTGACCGGCGCCGGGGGAACGGTATCGGCCCACACCTGCGAGCCGGAAACGATCAGTAGCAAGCCCAAGACACATTGCCGTAGGAACACCATCATGTTTTGTTACCTGAAGTTTCATCCTGAATCGGCCGACTTTACCCTATCGACGCTGTAAACAGGTGACCCGAAGCCACCGACTATCTAGACTTACGCTACCCCCACACACGCCCTACACGAGAACGCCATGGACCTTCAGCAGCGCAATAACGTCAGGGTGTTTGGCAGCGGTCCCTCGACCCTGGTTTTCTCCCATGGTTTCGGGTGTGATCAAACCATGTGGAATTACCTGTTTCCTCATTTCACCGGCCGTTTCCGCGTCGTGCTGTATGACCTGGTGGGTGCTGGCCAGTCTGATCTGGGCGCGTACGATAGCGAAAAATACAGCTCACTCGCCGGCTACGCCCATGACCTGGGCGAGATTGTTGATGAATACGCCGTGGGCCCGGTGGTGCTGGTGGGTCACTCCGTCAGCGCGATGATCGGCGCCCTGGCCGATCGCCAGGCGCCCGGAACAATCGCCGCCCATGTGATGATCGGTCCTTCGCCGTGCTATATCGATTCCGATGGCTATACGGGCGGGTTCACCCTCGAAGATATCCATTCATTGCTCGATACCCTCGACAGCAATTACCTCGGCTGGTCCAGCACCATGGCCCCGGTAATCATGGGCGCACCCGGGCAACCTGCCCTCGGCGAAGAACTGACCAACAGTTTCTGCCGCACCGAGCCGGACATCGCCAAGCGCTTCGCACGGGTGACCTTCCTGTCGGACAACCGCCAGGACATCGCGGGTCTGATGACCCCCACCCTGATTTTGCAATCCACCGACGACTTGATCGCACCGGTGTGCGTCGGTGAGTACCTGCATGCCGCGTTGCCCGCCAGCACGTATTGCCTGGTCGATAACGTGGGGCATTGCCCGCACATGAGTGCACCTGGGGCCTGCTCAGCGGCCATGGACAGTTTCCTGTTGCCATGGGTAGGTGCCGATGCCAGTCGATAACCTGTCGTTGCCGGATTCTCAACGTTTGTTCGACGGCGCGCCCTGCGCCTTGGTGGTTACCCGGGAAGACGGCACCATCGTGCAGGCCAACCAGTGCTTCAGCGACTGGACCGGCTTCAGCGTCGATGAGTTGAAAGAACGACGGTTCCAGGACCTGCTGACGATGGGCGGGCGGATCTTCCATCAGACGCACCTTGCGCCGCTGATGAAAATGCAAGGCTCCATCGCCGAAGTAAAACTCGACCTGCTGCACCGTGACCGACGCACCGTCACGGTATTGCTCAACGGCGTCAGGCACGAACATGCCGGCATTGCCTATAACGAACTGGCCCTCTTCGGCACCACCGACCGCGACAAGTACGAGCGTGAACTGCTCAATGCCCGCAAACTGGCTGAAGCCTTGTTGCAGGAAAAGACCGCCACTGAAGTCGCACTGCAGCAGGCCCAGGCCGAACTGAGCAGCGCCTATGAAATCGCCCAGCGCCGGGCGCTGTTTGCCGAGCAGATGGTCGCGATTGTCAGCCATGACCTGAAGAACCCGCTTACCGCGATCAAGATGGCCTCGGAGTTCCTCGCCCGCGGCGAGCACAGCCCCAAAGAGCGCCAACTCCTGGGGCATATCGGCCTGTCCACCGAACGGGCGCAGCGGATGATCGCCGACTTGCTGGACTTCACTCAGGCCAGAGTGGGCCAGGGCATCGGCATCAACCCCGTAGCACTCGACCTGCACACCGTCACCCGTGACAGTCTCGACGAGTTGCGGGTGGCGTTCCCCACGGCGACCCTCGAACATCACGCCACGGGCAGCGCCCGCACGTTCCTGGATGCCGACCGCATCCAACAAATCATCGGCAATCTGGTGGCCAACAGCGTGGCGTACGGCGATCTGCAACAGCCTATTACCGTCACCTCGCACCAGGACGCGCAAGAGAGCCGGCTCTCGGTACATAACCAAGGGCCGGCCATTCCCGAAGCGTTGATGGCTGGCTTGTTTGAACCCATGACCCGAGGCACGGAGCAGGACAGTGAGGTGCGTAGCGTTGGCCTGGGGCTGTTTATCGTGCGGGAAATCGCCAAGGCCCATGATGGAGGTGTTTCGGTAAGCTCAAGCCCGGACCAGGGCACCACTTTCAGTGTGCACTTTCCATTGCGCCACCCATGAGCGCGGCAGCCACTGTGCCGTGAACAACGGTTTGGACAGCCCCCGTCAACACCACGCCGCCGTGACCGTCCCAATGCACCGTCACGGTACCGCCATCGCATTGCACGTCGACGGTGTCATCCAGCAGCCCACGACGAATCCCGTTGACCACCGCACCACAACAGCACGAGCCCGAGCCCTGCGGGATGCCGCCGCCCCGTTCCCAGATGCGCAGGCGGATATGGCTGCGGTCCAGCACTTGCACGAAATGCACGTTGGTCTTGTTGGGGAACAGCGGGTGGGTTTCCAACGACGGCCCAAGCGTCGCGATATCGACCGCCGCAAGGTCGTCGACAAAGAAGGTGCAATGCGGGTTGCCCATGCTGCACGCCGCCGGGTCGCCCTCCAGCGGCAAGCGTTCGGTGTGCATCGCTTGCGCCAGCGGAATCTCTTCCCAGCCCAATGACGGCCGCCCCATGTCCACCGACACCCGCTGTCCCGATTCGCGCACGCAGGTCAGCAGCCCTCGGTTGGTTCGCAGCACGATGGTGGCGGTGCCGGCTTCGCGCATCAGCATGTCCGCAACCCCACGGGTGGCGCTGCCGCAGGTATCGAGCGGAGTGCCGTTGGGGTTCCAGAATGTGATGCGGGCAGCGGCGTCAGCGCAATCGAGCACCACGGCCAATTGATTGAAGCCGATGCCGCGATGACGGTCCCCCAGGCGGCGGGCGATGTTCGCGGTGATCGGGTCATCCCGGCCGCGCCGGTCGATCACGATGAAGTCATCACCGTGGGCGTGCATCTTCACGAACTGCAAGGTCATGGGGCGTCCTGTTCTCGACCGGGCTTGGCAGGCTAGGATAGAGGGCTGGCGGGTATTTCATCAAATCCCCATCACGGGCATGGTAGCGTGGCTGTGCCCCGATCTGGTCAATCCAACCCTGAGAAACTGCATGCTCCAACGCTCTCTGAAAACCGTGGCCCTGGCCGCGCTGCTCGCCTCGTTCGCCCAAGCCGCCTTTGCCGCGCCCCAGGTCTTGAGTGCCTGCCAGCCCGCCACCTCGAACCCGACCTCCAAATCCCTCCTGGCCGCCGCCCAGCGCCACCTCGGTGACCAACCCGACGCCCTGCCCCATCTGCACACCGAAGGCACGCTGCCCAACCACGGCATTCGCGAGCAAAGCATCGCCGCCGAGAAGGATTGGCCAGTGATGCGCCAGGCTGCCCTCGCCTGGCGCCTGAGCCGCGACACGCGCTATCTCAAGCAAGTGGATGACTACCTGAGCGCGTGGGCCAGCACCTATCAGCCGGATTTCAATCCGATCGACGAAACCAACCTCGACATGCTGATGAGCGCCTACGCCCTCACCGCCAGCGACCTTCGCCCCCAGACCCGCGACGCCACCCGCGCGCTGCTGACCAACCTGGGCAACGGCTATATCGAACGTATCAAGCAGTTCCATGGCGCCAAGAAGGCCACCAACACCAATAACTGGCAAAGCCACCGCGTGAAGCTGGTCACGGTAGCTGCCGCCGCATTGGGCGACCGCGAGATGCTGGAAGAGGCCTTCAAGCTGTTCCAGCAACAGATCACCGACAACGTGCTGCCCGACGGTTCGGTGACCGACTTCCAGGACCGTGACGCCCTGCACTACGTGGTCTACGACCTGGAGCCGCTGGTTCAGGCGGCGCTGGCGGCCAAACCCTACGGCATTGGCGGCAACTGGCTGGACTTCACCGCGCCCCACGGCGGCTCGCTGAGCGAAGCACTGGACTGGCTTGCGCCGTATGCCAAAGGCCAGCGCAACCATGAAGAATTCGTGAACACCCACGTGCAGTTCGACAGGGACCGCGCCCGCATCGGCGAACCGGGCTACAGCGGCGAGTGGAACCCCAAGAGCAGCAATACCCTGTACTGGCTGGCCGCGCAGTTGGACGCGCGGTATCTACCTGTGGCCGAACAGCTGGCGCCCAAGCCTTCGGACTGGATCAGCGCCTGTTATTTGAAGTGAGTCGCCCGGTAGACTGAGCCGACTCACCCATTCGAAGGATCGACGATGCTTATTGTGTTCAGCGGCCTGCCCGGCACCGGGAAGACCACGATTGCCAAGGCCCTTGCCGGCCAATCCGGCGCCGTGTATCTGCGCATCGACACCATCGAGCAGGCCATCCGCGATGCAGGGGTTCTGGAGCAAGGTGTGGGCAGCAGCGGTTACCAGGTGGCCAATGCGCTGGCGTTGAGCAACCTGTTGCTGGGCCGCACGGTTGTCGTCGATTGCGTTAACCCGGTGGCTGAAAGTCGTCAGGCGTGGAGCGACACCGCGCTAAGCGCCGATACGCCGCTGGTGAATATCCAGGTGGTGTGCTCCGACCCACACGAACATCAACGTCGCGTGGAATCACGCACCAGCGATATTCCGGGGCTCACGCCGCCCACCTGGCAGTCCGTCCTGGCCCATGAATATGAGCCATGGGCCGAGTCGCCATTGACCGTCGATACGGCGCGCTTGTCTCCCCATGAGGCGCTGACGATGATCAACGCTCAGCTAAGCGCCTAGAGCGCACTCTCCATCGCTTTCATCAACACCGGGTCGCGCCCGTAAATGTCCGGCGCGTAGAGCAAAGCGCCCTTGCCATCGACCTGCACCGTCCAGTACCCCAACAACACTGGTACCGGCGTGGCGAGCCGGAACTCGTGGGTGGTTTCCGTCGCCAGCAGCTCTTCGGTGCGGATCTTCTCCGCCGGGCTTACCAGCAAGTCCCGCAATTGCAACGGCTGCTCAACCCTCACACACCCCGAACTGAAGGCCCGCGGTCCCTTGGAAAACAGCGGCTGGCTCGGCGTGTCGTGCAAGTACACCGAATACGGGTTGGGAAAGCGCAGCACGATTCGGCCCAGCGGGTTGCGCGGGCCGGCGCCCTGGCGCAGCAAAATGTTGCCGGGGTGCGACCAGTCGACCTGTTCCGGCACCAGCGGGTTGCCCTGACTGTCGAGCACTTGCAGGTTCTGCTGGCGCAGGTATTCGGGGTTCAGTCGGATCGCCGGCAGCTTGTCCTCGCGCATGATGGTGGGCGGGATGGTCCAGGTGGGGTTCAGGGTCAGCCGGGTGATGCGCGATTTCAGCAGCGGTGTCTGGCGGTCGGCGCGGCCGACTTGCAGGCGGGTTTGCCACACGGGCACACCGCCTTGGTAGAAACTCAGTTGCGCCGCCGCAACGTTCACCAACACGCCGTCGGGCTCCAGGTCCCGGGACAACCAGCGAAACCGCTCCAGGTTGATGCGCAGTTGTTCGCGGCGAATGGCCGGGCTGATGTTCAGCTCGGTGACCGTGCCCGGGCCGATCACGCCGTCGGCTTGCAGGGAATGGCTTTGCTGGAAGGTCTTGACCGCGTTGACCAGCTCGCCACGGTACTGCGTGCCGGCGGAGGTGCCGCTCAGGTAGCCGCCATTGACCATGCGCCGCGCCAGTTGCGGCACTCGCGAATCGTCCATGCCGGGGCGCAACAGCGGGCCGCTGGCCACCGCCTCCCAATGCTGCAACGGTTGCTGGCGCAGGGCGGCATAGGCGCTGCGCAGGCCAAGGTATAGCGGCGCGCTCGGACGGGCCTGGTCGAAAGCTTGGGCGACGTTCTGCATACCGGCCTCGGCCATGGCCAGCACTTGGGTGTCGGAGTCCGGGGCCGGTTGCGAATGCCAGACGGGCTCGAAGCGCGATTGCTGCAAGCGGCCGAAATGCAGATCCTGCAGGGCTTGCAGGTACTGCTGGCTGGTGCCGATGTCGATGCACAGCACGTTTCCCGTGGCATCCGTCGGAGGCAGTCTATAGTGAGCCGGGTCCAGGCCATCGTCGGCCAGCAACTGCAGTTGGGCTTGCAATTCGGCGCGGCGATCCCCTTCGGACCACAGCACCACGTCGCCCTGCTGCTGATAAAACGCCTGCAAACGCGCCTGGGAAGGCGCATCGACCTGCCCGGCCAGGCCTGGGCAAACCGTCGACAATTGCGAGAGCGCCAGTTGCACCGGGGCCGGTGACACCACCAACAGGTCTTCGGCTGTCGCGACCAGCGGTGCAACGAGCAGGCAAATGCTCAAGTAACATGCGTGTTTTTTGAACAATCGCTTAGCTCCCATCCACGGCGGAGATGCTCTATACATGCTGACCTTTTGCTGCCGACTCGGCCTGATCATCTCGACCTTTGCCTCGCTGAGCACCGTTGCGCTCGCAGACACCGGTAAACCTCTTACTCTGTATAGCAGCCTCGCCCACGCCGCTCCAGAACTCAACCCCGATGTATTGAAAAGAGCCTTGAGTGCCATGCAGTGCGCGGTGGGCAATGGCATCGAACAGTCCGACCGGCTGGCCGTTATCGACTACTCCCAGCCTTCGACCGCTCGTCGTCTATGGATCTTCGACCTGCGCAAGAAGACATTAGTGCTGCGGGATTTGGTGGCCCACGGACAAAAATCCGGGGAAAACTTCGCCACCCAGTTCTCCAACCGCGAAGGCAGCTACCAGTCCAGCATCGGCTTGTTCCGCACCCAGGAGAGCTACGAAGGCGCCCATGGCTACTCGTTGCGCATGGACGGTCTGGAACCGGGTTTCAATGACCGTGCACGGGACCGCGCCATCGTGATTCATGCCGCCGACTACGTAAGCCCCTTGTGGAGCAAGCGCGAGGGCCGCATCGGCCGCAGCCAGGGCTGCCCCGCCGTACGCCCGCAGGTAGCGCGCCAGGTGGTGGATAAACTCAAGGACGGCCAGTTCATGTTTTCCTGGTACCCCGACCAGCGCTGGCTGAAGTCATCGGCGTATCTCAACTGCAAGCCGCGCCAGATGGCGAGTGCCGGTACCGTCAAAGGCGGTTGATGGGCTGGCCGTTGCCGTGCAACATGCGGCACACGCCACCAGGAACTCCACCGTGTTCCTGGGCTTGATGAGAGAGAGAACCTGAGATGCTTTTACATCAATCCACCTGGATCGAGATTGGCCAGTTTCTGGAACGCAGCCGCAGCATCGTGATTCCCATCGGCTCCAACGAGCAACACGGCCCCACCGGCCTGCTGGGCACCGACTGGATGTGCCCGGAAATCATCGCCCATGAAGCGCAAAAAAACGCCGACATCCTGATCGGCCCGACCTTCAATATCGGCATGGCGCAACACCACCTGGGTTTCCCCGGCACCATCTCCCTGCGCCCTTCGACCTTTATCGCGGCGATTGGTGATTGGGTACGTTCGTTGGCAGGTCATGGCTTCGAGAAAATCCTGTTCCTCAACGGCCACGGCGGCAACATCGCCTCGATCGAAGCGGCGTTCTCCGAGCTGTACGCCGAAGCCAGCTTCAGCGGGCGCCCGTCAGGCTATGCGCTGAAACTGTGCAACTGGTGGGACCTGGAAAGCGTGAACGAGCTGGCGCACCAGCAGTTCCCGGTGGGCCATGGCAGCCATGCCACGCCGTCGGAAATCGCCGTGACCCAATGGGCCTACCCGGACGCGATCAAGTCGGCTGACTACTCGCCGCAAATCGCCAACACCGGCCCGATCCGCGAAGCCCGCGACTTCCGCGCACGTTTCCCGGATGGCCGCATGGGTTCGGACCCGGTACTGGCCACCCCGCAAAAAGGCGGTGAGTTGGTGGCGCTGGCGGCCAAGGGGTTGGTGAAAGCGGTCGAGACGTTCAGCAGCGAGCCAAAGCCGAGCTGAATCGTTCGCTCAATGCAATGAAGATCAACTGTGGAAGCTGTCGAGCTTTAGCGAGGCTGCGATGGGATCACCGCGGTGTCACTGTCAGACCGCAGCGATGCCATCGCAGCCTCGCTGGGGCTCGACAGCTCCCACATTAGATCCCCGCCAGCCGACAGACCGGCGCCAGTCGATTACAGGCAATCCTGCGCCGCATGCTCGAACCGCGATGGCTTGAACGCCGACGCCAATGGTTTGCGCTCATACAAGAACACCTTGCCGCCGTCCTGGGATTTGTAGACTTCCAGGATGTTGTCCGCAGCGATCTTGCTGGTCACCACGATCCGCGCATGCCGAGAGTTCTGCGTGACCGTGGAGGTCATGCCGTTCTTCTCGAACTTGGGCACCACGCACTCAACATACGCATCGGGAGACTTGCTGGTTTGCAGCGTCAGGGTCGGTGCGTTGGGGGCAGACGCGCAACCGGTCATCAATAAAGAAGCAGAAGCCATCGCTGGCACGAACAACAAGCGCATAGAAATTCCTGAAAAATAAACGAAGTGGGCTAACCGGCAGCGACCAACGCCTTGAGCGAGGCATCGAACTGCTTTAATGCATTCAACTGAACGTCGCGCTGCTGCCCAATCTGTGCAGCGATCTGGGGCGCCGTTTTGTCATGTACCCATACAGAAGGCAAGTGCAATTGCGCCGAACCCTCGGCTTTGTCGATGTATTGCAAGTCAAGGTCATAGAATTTGGCGACAAACCGCGCCTCCACCAGGTCGTTCCGCTGGGTCAGCAACTGGTTGTAGGTGTCGAGCATCACCACCACGTCCGGGTGCGCCTGCAACAGCGCATCAAGGTTGTCGTAACGGGTGACGGAGGCAAAGGTGTGCCGCAACGAAGCCATCAGCCAGTCAATCGCCAGGTCCGGGTCGGAGCTGTCGACGAAGGCCTGGCGAATCCGGTCGTCCAACTGATCCTTGGCTCCATTGACTGCCATGGTGTGGTAGCGCGCCAGGTACTGCAGGTTGTCGAGGGTGTTGTCGCTGTAGAGCACACCGACCGTTTGCGAATGCTGCAAACCCACCGGGCTGGCGACGATTGGCGCGAGGTGGCTGGCTTGAAGCCCCCCGGCCGACGCAGAGCCAACCATTGTGCTCATCAGCAGCGCCACCAGGGCCAATCCGGTAAAAGTCCTCATCGCAGGGTCCTTGCACATCATGTTCAATGATGGCAATTGTCCTCCTTTTTCAGAAAAACAGAACTCGCAATACTTGATGGTGACTATTATCTAGAGCAATAGTGTCGTGCAGGCCGCCTCACACAAAATGATAAGGAACGCCTATGAAGCCCCACCAGAAAACCTTCGATCGCATCCGTGAAGCCGTGCTGCCGGAATTTCGCGACCGGGTTGCCGACTACCTGGTCGATTATGAGGAAGTGCTGCTGGATAACACCGCGGAACCCGAGGTGGTCTACGCCATCGCCCAGCAACTGCGCGGCTACTTGCGCGGCTTGAACACCACCCGGGTGCTGGGCATGGCCGACTGGGAAGACCTTGACCGCCGGGTGGTGCAAGCCTGGCTGGTGCTACTGAAAGCCGAATAGCAGCGCGCTAACGGTTCAGCGAATATCCACGCGATAACGGAAATGCTCGGCGTGGCCACGGCCGCGTCGCAACTCCAGGGGTTGGCCAGCGTAATCCCGTGCCAGCCGCTCGATCACCATCACCGGGCTGCCCACCGGCACCTGCAACCAGCGGGCCCACACGTCATCGATGGACTCGGCGGTGAGGGCTTCCTCGGCAGATGCCACGACTTGCCCGCAGACTTCTTCGTAAGTGGGGTACAACAGCAAGCCCTGCCGGGTCAGGTCCACGTCCAGCAGTGCCTGGAACCGGGGGCGCGGCAGCCAGATTTCCTCCGCCAGCACTGGCCCCGTGTCGAGTACGTGCACCCGCACAATACAAATCACCGGCGCATCCGGCGCCAGCCCCAGCACCTCGCTCACCGACAACGGCGCCTTCACCGGCTTGACCGACAGGATCCGGCTCTGGGGCAACTGGCATTCGCCGCCCGGGCCCTGAAAGCGAAAACACCGGAACAACGACGATTGAAACTTCGGACGACGCACAAACGTGCCCCGGCCTTGTTGACGCTCCAGAATGCCTTCCCCCACCAACGCCTCGATCGCTTTACGCACGGTGCCGGTAGACAACTGGTACTGGGTGGACAGCACCGCTTCAGGAGGAATAGCCGCACCGGCACGCCAGTGATTATTGGCAATCTGCTCAATCAGATGATCCCGAAAACGCTGATACAACGGCAGGCGGGAGTCACTCGACAGTATATTCATGGATCAGGATTCACTTAGTAATTGAGGAGGTGACTACAGCGACGGTCGTGCCTGCTTGACCCATTCCTGCACCGAAGGCCGTTGCCATTGGTGCTGGGCATACGCCACCAGGTTGGCGGGCACCCTGTCGCCGTTGAGGATCAGCCGGTTGAGCATCACGGCCAGGTCCACGTCGGCAATCGACCACTCGCCGAACAGATAATCGCGGCCGTCGGCCAACAGCGCCTGTGCCGCGTTGATCAGCTTGTGGGACGCCGCTTGCGCTGCCGACGACAGCGGTTCGCCCTTGAGCCCGTAGAACACCACCAGGGTCGAACGCTCCTGCCGAATCGGCATCAAGTCACTGCGCAACCACGCCTGCACCTGCCGCGCCCTCGCCCGCTGGCGGGGTTCGGCCGGGTACACCGGTACCTGCGGGAACACTTCCTCCAGGTACTCGGTAATCGCCGACGACTCCGACAACGCAAACTCACCCTGTACCAGAGTCGGCACGCGCCCGGTCAGTGACAAGTGAGCGAACGCTTCGGTCTGGTTCTCGGCCGTGTCGAGGTTCAGGGTGAGCAGTTCAAATTCAAGGCCTTTTTCCCGCAGGGTCACGAACGCCGACATCGCGTAGGGACTGGTGAAATGGGCATCAACGTACAGGGTCAGCGGGCGATGATTCACGGCGACATCTCCTTGGTGGGAGCAACACACTACGAGATCGCGCCGTGCAAATAAAATGCGCGGTTTTTATGGGGGCATTCCTGGCTGGAATACCATCGATAATGGCAATACTATGGCCCCTTGCACCCCTCCCGTAACGCCCCCGAAAACAGATCAAGGAACGATCAACAGATGAAACAAGCGGTAGTCGTCATCCACGGAATCGGCGAACAGCGCCCGATGGATACCCTGCGCGGCTTCGTGGAAGCGGTGATCCCGGCGGACACCCCCGAGGCGACGCCCTTCTACTGGAGCAAACCCGACCGGTTTTCGCGCAACTTCGACTTGCGTGTGTTGAAGTCGGCGGGCCGCAACTCCACCGACTTCTATGAGTACTACTGGGCCCACAAGATGCAGGGCACCAAGGTCGGCCACCTGCTCAGTTGGCTATGGGACATTTTCAAGCGCCCGCGCCGGGATATTCCCACGGCCATCGTGCCGATCTGGCGCGCCACCCGCTGGACCTTGCTGGCCATGCTTGTACTGCTGGTCAGCGGCACCCTGGCGACGCTGTATGGCCGGTTTCCCCATAGCGACAACCCCTTTGCCCTGATCCCGGTGCTGCTGGCGGTGATCGGCCTGGCCCTGAAGTACTCGGCACTGTCGTACCTTGGCGACGCCGCCCGCTACCTGAGCCCCAACCCGCAGAACGTGGTGGTGCGTGAACAGATCCGCGCCGATGGCGTCGACTTGCTGCGTGCCCTGCACGACAAGGGTGATTACGACCGCATCATCGTCGTCGGCCACAGCCTGGGCAGCGTGATTGCCTACGACATCGTCGGCTACCTGTGGCATGAACATCACGACCAGTTGCACCCCAACAACCCGGAACTCGCCGCCCGCTACGCCAATCACGAGCGACTGCAACCGGTGGTCCAGGACACGTTGCCGAAGGCCGGGAACGCCCTCGACGGCCGCCTTCAAAGCCTCCTCAGGTTTCGCGAGCAGCAGGCCGAAGCCTTTATCGAACAACGCAACCTCGGCACCCCTTGGCGCATCACCGACCTGGTCACCCTCGGCAGCCCGATGGCCCACGCCAGCCTGCTGCTGGGCCGCAGCGTGAGCGACTTTAAGCGCCGCATCGAACGCCGCGAAGCCCCCGCGTGCCCGCCGACGCTCGACGAAAAGGGCTACGCCTACAGCGGTCGGCTTCCTTTCACCGTGGGCAGTCGCCCATTTTCACCCCTGTACTTGCACCATGCCGCGGCGTTCGCCGTGACCCGCTGGACCAACCTCTACTTCCCCGCGCCCCTGGGCCTGTTTGGCGACATCGTCGGCGGCCCGGTCAGCCCGGTGATGGGTCCCGGCGTGCTGGACCTGCCGGTCACCGTGGACAAATGGAAAGGCTGGCTCGCCAAGTCCTGGCTCAGCCACACCCACTACTGGAGCGAACGCGGCGGCAAGCAGGGCTACCTTGGCAGACTGACCACCGATGAGGCAGCGATCACCCATGGCGAACGTCCGTCAGCGACTGAAGCGCTGCGTTGGGCGATTGACCTCAAGGGCGTTCGACGTTTTCGTCAGGCGGGCGTCAGAGACTTTGTCGCTGAACCAGAGTCCTAGCCCGAAAAGCCACCGTCCTCCAGGAACGCCCGCTCCTCTTCTGTCGTGACTCTGGCCAACACCTCATTACGATGGGGAAAGCGCCCGAACCGCTCGATGATGCGGGCATGCTCCTTGGCCCAGCGATAGGTATTGGCATCAAGGTCCTTGTTCAGGGCCAGCGACCGCTGTTGATCCTCGGGGTCTTCAGAATGCTCGAAGGGCAAATAACAAAACGCCCGCAACGGGGTTTCGATCAACGTGTCCATCCCCGCCTCGACCATCTGCCGCGCATACAGGCGCGCCAGCGGGTCGGTGGCGAACATATGCGCCGTGCCTCGGAAGGTATTGCGCGGGAACTGGTCCAGCAGCAACAGCAACGCCAGCGCGCCTTCCGGGGTTTGCATCCAACTCTCCAGTTCGCGCCGGGCCGCCTGCAAATGCGCGGCGTAGAAAGCCTCGCGAAAGCGCCGGTCAAACGCTTCATCCTTGGCAAACCAGAGCTTGGGCCCCGCCGCCTTCCAGAATTCAATAACCGCCAGCGCTCCACTCTCGATAGTCGTCACCGTCGTCTCCTCAGTAAGCCCACAGGTTTCATCATCAACTTAAACAAAACCTTTAAAGTTCCGGAATATGTCTGAATGTTTCCACTGTACAAAGGTACCTTTGATGATCCTACGCCTTGCCCAGGTTTTCAGTGACTCCAACACCCAGGTTCGCGCCAAGCTGTTTGGTATCTACGGGCTGTTGGTCGGCATTAACGTGGCCGCCTGGATTTGGGCGCTGGTAGCCTTCCATGAGCATCCGGTGCTGCTGGGCACTGCGTTGCTGGCCTACGGCTTCGGACTGCGGCATGCGGTGGATGCCGACCATATCGCCGCCATCGACAACGTAACCCGCAAGCTGATGCAGGAAAAGAAACGCCCGGTGGCGGTCGGTTTCTTTTTCTCCCTAGGGCACTCTTCGGTGGTGGTGCTGGCATCCATTGGCGTCGCGTTTGCGGCGTCGACGATGCAGGACCGGTTTGAAGGGTTCAAGGCCATTGGCGGGGTGATCGGCACGTCGGTCTCGGCGGCGTTCCTGTTGGTCATCGCCTTGATGAACCTGGTGATCCTGCACGCAATCTACAAGGCCTGGCGCCATGTACGCCAGGGCGGCGCGTACGTGGAGGATGACTTCGACCTATTGCTGGCGGACCGGGGTTTCATGGCGCGGATTTTCCGCCCGGTGTTTCGCCTGATCAGCCGCAGTTGGCACATGTATCCATTGGGTTTCCTGTTTGGCCTGGGGTTTGATACGGCCACCGAGATCGGCCTGCTGGGAATCTCTGCGACCCAGGCCTCACAGGGGCTGTCGCCGTGGGCAATCATGGTGTTCCCGCTGCTGTTCAGCGCCGGCATGTCCCTGGTGGACACCCTCGACGGTCACCTGATGTTGGGGGCATACGGCTGGGCGTACATGAAGCCGATCCGCAAGATCTACTACAACATGACCATCACCCTGGTGTCGGTGGTGGTTGCGGTGGTGATCGGCAGCATTGAAGCGCTGGGGTTGATGGGTGACCAGTTGGACTTGAAGGGATCGTTCTGGAGCTTTATCGGCTCGCTGAACGACAGTTTCGGGATGCTGGGCTACCTGATCATCGGGATCTTTGTGGCCAGTTGGGCGATCTCGGTGATGCTGTATCGCCTCAGGGGCTTTGACCGGATAGAGGTGAATCCGGGTTGACCGTGGGACATTTTGGCTTGTTGTGGCGAGGGAGCTTGCTCCCTCGCCACAGGTTGTTCATTGAACCGATAGGTTTTCCCAGGCTCAGAAATCCACCGTCGCCGACAATTTCACCGTCCGCGGCTCACCCTGGGTCAGGTAGTTATTCGCCGTCGACGCCGACGACCAATACGCCTTGTTCGCCACGTTCTCGACGTTGGCGCGCAGCGTGATGTATTTGTCATCCGCCTTGAAGCCATACCGCGCGCCCAGGTCGACGCGGGTCCAGGCCGGGATGCTCAGGCTGTTGGCGGCGTTGACGTATTCGCCACCGGTGCGCAGCATCCGTGCGCTGACCGCCGCCCCCTGGATGCCCGGCACATCCCAATCCGCCCCCACGTTGTACTGGAAGCGCGGCACACCCGCGGCGCGGTTGCCGTCGGTGGCGCCGTTGGAGGTGCTCTTCTGTTCGGTGTCCATCCACGTGGCACCGGCCAGCAGGCGCAGGCCGTCGATGGGCTCGCCGAACACGTTGAGCTCTACGCCTTTGTTGATCTGTTCACCGTCGACGGTGAAGGTATCGAGCCTCTGGCCTGGGAATCGGGTGGTCGCGTTGTTCGGCTGTTCGATGCGGTACACGCCGAGCGTGGCGCCATAGTTTTCCCAGTCCAGCTTGACCCCGGCCTCCGTCTGTTTGCTGCGCTTGGGCGGGAAGACTTCGCCGGGATTGGTGACGTTAGTGAGTGGCGCCGTCGGCCCCTGGGCCAGGCCCTCGATACGGTTGGCGTAGAACGACACATGCTCCCAAGGCTTGATCACCAGGCCATAGACCGGCGTGGTGATGGACTCGGAGTACGGCGTACCGCGCGCCCCTGTGGCGGTGTTCCAGCTGTCCACCTCGATCGTCTGGCGCCGCACACCCAGGGTCAGCAACACCCGATCATCCAGAAAGCCCAGGGTGTCGGACACCGCCGCACTCTTGATGCGGTTCTTGCCGACAACACGCGGGTCGTGAATATCGCTGCCGAAATAGGTGTTGGTCGGCCGCGGTGTCTGCGTCGGATTGTACAGGTTGCCCGGTTGGCGGTTGGCTTGCAGGATCGCCTCGTAAGACGAGCGCTGCTCGCCCCAGATCCCCGACAACCCGAAGTTCATCTGATGGGTCACCGGCCCCGTCGCGAAGTGCCCGTTCAAGCCGGCCATGGCGCTTTTGTTGTCTTCGTCATGGGGCGAATACAGGAAGCCCACCTTGGCGCTGCCATCGTTGCCGACATACAGCGACGAATACTGGCCGTTCTCCCGGGTGTGCTTGGCGCCACCCGCGGCGTAGGCCGTCCAGTTATCGTTCAAGTCATATTCGGCATTGACCATGCCATAGGTGTCTTCCAGCTCCGACCAGCTCCAGTCCTGGGCATAGTTGTCCTTGGCCGACGGCGGGCTGGGCACTTTGGTGCCGGTCAGGTAAACCACCGAGCGGCCATTATTGATGCGCTCTTTCTGGTAGCCAAAGTCGGTTGAGACCCGCAAACGATCGCCGCGATAATCCAGGGCGACGGCGATCAACTGCGAGCTTCTGTTTTCGTCGTCCACGGCGGTTTCGCCGCCGTGCCGGGCCAGGTTGACCCGGGCGCCGAAGCGATTGTCTTCACCAAAGCGTTGGCCGAGGTCGATGTGGCCGCCGGTCTGGCTGTCGCTGGCGTAATCGAGGGTGACGCTGCGGGTCGGCGTGTCTTCGGCGCGCTTGGGCACCAGGTTGACGCTGCCGCCAATCCCGCTGCCCGAAGGCGATACGCCGTTGACGAAGGCGTTGGGGCCCTTGAACAGCTCCACCCGTTCCAGGGCTTCGGTGGTGATGATCTGCCGGGGCAGCACGCCATACAGGCCGTTGAACGCGATGTCATCGGTACTCAGCGGCAGGCCGCGAATGGTGAACACCTGGGAGAAATTGCCGAACCCGGACGACTGGCGCACCGATGCGTCGTTGAGCAACACATCGCCCACGGTCCGTGCCTGTTGGTCAGCGATGGTTTTCGAGGTGTAGCTGACTACGCTGAACGGCACGTCACTGATGGACCGGTTGCCCAGCACGCCCAGGCGCGCAGAACGTGCCACCTGGCCGCCCGCATACGTGTCCGCCTGCGCCCCGCTCTCCTCGCCGCTGATGGTGGTGGCGCCCAGTTCCAACGCATCGCCGCTGGCCTGGGGCACCACGGTGTAGCCATTGGCGCTGGTGCCTTGCAGGGTATAGCCGCTGCCTTGCAGCAACTGGGCAAAGCCCGATTGCGCGCTGTAACTGCCTTGCAACCCCGGGCTTTGTTGATCGTTGAGCAAGGTGGAATCGAACGACAACGGCACCCCGGACAACGCCGCAAACTGCGCCAGCACATTCCCCAGCGGCCCCGGCGCGAGGGTATAGCTGCGCGCCGCACTGCTTGGCGCAGCTTCTTCTGCCTGGGCATTCTGCAACGGCGCGATGGCGGCAAGGGCGACCGCCAGGCTCAGTGCCTTCAACGGACGGGGGCAGTATGGGAGCGGTCTGGCGGTCATGGGCATTCCTGTCGACGCGGAGCAATGTTGAGGGTTCTCCCCTACACCGGGCGACAACGAAAAAGGTATCAGCGAATGTTGAAAAAAATCAGCGCGGTTCGACCGTCACCCAATACCCGGTGAGGCTGCTGACCTTGACCGGCAGGGTTTCCTGCAACAGGTGCAGGCTGGCGTCGGTATCCCGTAGGGAAAACGCGCCCGACACCGTGAGGTTGGCCACCGAGTCGTGGCAGCGCAACACGCCGGCGCGATAACGACCCAGCTCATCCAGCAAGTCCGCCAGGCGCATGTGCTGGGCCAGCAGCATGCCGTTTTCCCAGGTCAGGGCGCTGACGTCCAGCGGCTCGACGGCGGCTACCCGGTCAACACTGAAGGCGCCCTGCTCGCCCGCCCTGACGATCACACCCTGGCCGGCATGCTCTGCCAGCAACTCCACCGCGCCTTCGGTCACGGCCACTCGACTCGCCTGCTCACCCACCCGCACGCTGAACCGCGTGCCCAAGGCGCGGGCCGTGCCGTGGCGGGTCTGGACGATAAACGGACGATGAGCGGAGTCCTTGGCGGTGGTGATCAACACTTCGCCCTTGAGCAACTCGATGCGCCGTACCTGATCGGAGAACGCGATATTCAGCGAGCTGCCGGTGTTGAGCAGCAGGCGTGTACCGTCGGGCAAAGTCAGGTTCTTTTGTTCGCCGATGGCCGTGTGTTGGTCGGCGGTCCACTGCTGCCACGGCACCTGCCGATACGCCAGCCAGGCCGCCGGGCCCGCCGCCAGCAACAGCCCGAGCGCCTGGCGCCGACCGAGAGACTTTTTGCGCCCAATGCGCTTGAGGGTATCGCCGGCAATCGCCGCCGGCACGCTGTTGAAGTCCCCCAGAACGGCCTGCGCCCGTTGCCAGGCCTGGGCGTGCTGGGCGCTGCGGCCCTGCCATAGGGCGATGGCGCGGCGGTCTTCATCGGTGGCGCTGCCGGATTGCAACTGCACCATCCAGTCGGCGGCTTCACCGAGGATCAGCGGATCAATCGACTGGCTCATGCCACGCTCAGGCAGGCCAGGAAGGCATCGCGCATGTAGCGTTTGACTGAAATCAGCGACACACCCAGGGCATCGGCGATCTGCTGATAGGTCAGGCCGTCGATCTGCGACATCAGGAAGGCCTGGCGGGTTTTTTCCGGCAGATCCCGCAGCATCGCTTCAATGCGGTACAGCGCTTCGAGGATCAGCCAGCGGGTTTCCGGCGAAGGTACATGTTGCTCGGGCAGGTGGGCGATGGTTTCCAGGTAGGCGCGTTCCACCTCCTGGCGGCGCCAGCTGTCGATCATCAAGCCCTTGGCGATATGGGTCAGCAATGCCCGTGGCTCGGCGCCCAAGTGGGTGCTGGTTTGCCGGGTGAGCAGGCGCATGAACGTGTCATGGGCCAGGTCGGCGGCGTCGCTGGCATTGCCCAGCTTGCGGTCCAGCCAACGGTGCAACCATCCATGGTGTTCGCAGTACAGGTCCTGGATATGCAGATTGAGGGGAGACGACATGCCGATCACCGGGGCGCGCCGGGCGGTGAGACCCAAGCGTAATTAAGAATTGATCGCATTCTAGTCTGCAAGGGTCGTAACTGGCAATTTCACAGTTTTTTGAGCGCTGTAGATTCCTGTGGGAGCTGGCTTGCCTGCGATAGCGGTGTATCAGTCGCCGAAGGTGCAAACTGGCCCACCGCTATCGCAGGCAAGCCAGCTCCCACATTTTTGATCTTCACCCGGCGTGTGATTCCGGGTGTTGGATCAGGCCAATTCAGCCCGCAGTTGACGCGCTGCAGTCACCATGTGAATCAGCGCCGCTTCAGTCTCCGGCCAGCCACGGGTTTTCAGGCCGCAATCCGGGTTGACCCACAGGCGTTCGGCCGGGATGCGTTTGGCTGCCTTGCGCAGCAGGTTGGCCATCTCCGAGGCATCCGGCACCCGTGGCGAGTGGATGTCGTACACGCCCGGGCCGATGTCGTTCGGGTAAGCGAAGGCTTCGAATGCCTCCAGCAGTTCCATGTCCGAGCGCGAGGTTTCGATGGTGATCACGTCGGCATCCATCGCCGCGATGGACTCGATCACATCGTTGAACTCGCTGTAGCACATGTGGGTGTGGATCTGGGTTTCATCACGCACACCCGAGGCGCACAGGCGGAAGACTTCGGTGGCCCAGTCCAGGTATTCCTTCCACTGCGCCCGGCGCAACGGCAAGCCTTCGCGGAACGCGGCTTCGTCGATCTGTACGATCTTGATCCCGGCGGCTTCCAGGTCCACCACTTCGTCACGAATCGCCAGGGCCAGTTGGCGCGCCTGTTCTTCGCGGCTTACATCTTCCCGGGGGAACGACCACATCAGCATGGTCACCGGGCCGGTCAGCATGCCCTTCATCACCTTGTTGGTCAGGCCTTGGGCGTAGCGGATCCACTCCACGGTCATGGCTTTCGGGCGGCTCAGGTCACCAAAAATCACTGCGGGTTTCACGCAACGGGAACCGTAGCTCTGTACCCAGCCGAAGCGGGTAAATACATAACCGTCCAACTGCTCGGCGAAGTATTCGACCATGTCGTTGCGTTCGGCCTCACCGTGCACCAGTACGTCCAGGCCAAGGTTTTCCTGCACTTCCACCGCGTGACGAATCTCGCTGTGCATGGCTTCGACGTATTCGGCTTCGCTCAACTTGCCGGCCTTGTACGACTGGCGGGCCAGGCGGATCGAGGCGGTTTGCGGGAACGAACCGATGGTGGTGGTCGGGAACAGCGGCAGGTTGAGGCCGGCCCGTTGTTTCTCGATCCGCTGGGCAAACAGCGAGTGACGCTGGCTGTCCTTGGTGGTGATCGCCGCCACGCGGGCCTGCACCGCGGGCTTATGGATACGTGGCGAAGCGGCACGGGCAGTTTGCACGGCGCGGCTTTCAGCCAGGGCGGCGATCACGTTTGGCGCTTCAGGTTGATTCACGGCCTGAGCCAGCACCGCCACTTCTTCGCACTTCTGTACGGCAAACGCCAGCCAGCTTTTCAGCTCGGTATCCAGCTTGTCTTCACGGCCCAGGTCCACCGGGCTGTGCAGCAAGGAGCAAGACGGCGCCACCCACAGGCGATCCCCCAGGCGCTCATGAGCATGCTGCAAGGTGGCCAGGGCTTTTTCCAGGTCGCAGCGCCACACGTTACGGCCGTTGACCACGCCCAGGGACAGCACCTTATAAGCAGGCAGACGATCGAGGATGGTCGGGTACTGATCCGGCGCACGCACCAGGTCGATGTGCAGGCCGTCCACCGGCAGGTTGGCTGCCAGGCCGAGGTTCTCTTCCAGGCCGCCAAAATAGGTGGCCACCAGCTTCTTCAGCGGGTCACGCTGGATCAGGTTGTAGGCACGCTCAAACGCATTTTTCCAATCCTGCGGCAGGTCCAGCACCAGGATCGGCTCGTCGATCTGCACCCACTCCACGCCCAGGTCCGCCAGGCGCTGGAAGATCTGGCCGTACAGCGGCAGCAGGCGGTCCAGCAGGTCAAGCTTGTCGAAATCGCCACCCTTGGCCTTGCCCAGCCACAGGTAAGTCAGCGGGCCGATGACCACCGGCTTGACGGTGTGGCCAAGGTCACGGGCTTCCTTGACCTCTTCGAACAGTTGCTCCCAACCCAGTTGGAACTGCTGGTCGGCGCTGAACTCAGGCACCAGGTAGTGATAGTTGGTGTCGAACCACTTGGTCATTTCCTGGGCGTGGGCACCGCCGCAGCAGTTGTCGCTGACGCCACGGGCCATGCCGAACAGCGTGTGCAGGGTGGCTTTGCCATCGGCCGGGCGGAAACGCTCAGGGATCACACCGAACATCAGCGAGTGAGTCAGTACCTGGTCGTACCAGGCGAAGTCACCGGCGGGCAGCAACTCAATGCCGGCTTTCTTTTGCAGGTCCCAGTGCGTCTTGCGCAACTCACGACCTACGGCGCGCAATCCGGCTTCGTCGAGTTCACCCTTCCAAAACGCTTCCTGCGCTTTTTTCAGTTCACGATCGCGACCAATGCGCGGGAATCCAAGGGAATGGGCAACAGCCATGACGTAAAGCTCCAATGTGTGTGTATGGGAGCTATTGTCGGGATCGGGCGATAGTGAGACAAACTCATTTTATTCCAGATGATCACAAGTTCTACTCATGATCCTCGGGCGCTCCTTCGGTTTTGCTTATCACTGAAATAGCCAGCAGCGTCTGTTTCGGTGCGCAATGGCTACCCATACTTTTGCTTCCCGAACACCCAAGGAAGTCCTCACATGGAACCCCATCGAAGTCAGCCTGTAACCGCCCTGCTCGTTCACTTCGCCGCGTTGGGCGTGGCCATCCTCGGCATCAGTAGCCTGGCCCTGCTGATGGCCTGGGCCGGGCGCCTGATGTTCTAGTTCAGTCCGCTGGAATATCGGCACTCAAGGTGCGGATCAACGCTTGCGCCTGAGTGTCCCGCTGCGCCGTATACAGCACCACTTCACGATTGGGCAGCGGCGGCAGGTCGAAACGCTGCTCTACGTCGACGCAGCCACCGGGCGCCATCCGCCCCACCATCGCGCCGATGCCAATGCCCGCCACCACCGCAGCACCAATCGCCAGGATGCCGCTGCCCACGAATGCCTCTTCCCAGGCGCGGTTCTGCTCGGCCAGCGCCGCCATCACCATGCTGCGCATGCCGCAGGGCTCCGGCTGGATCGCCAGGGGCAACGCCCCGCCCTGGCGTAATTCGAAGTCGTGGGAAGCCATCCAGCCAAAGCGTTCGACGCCCACCACTTCGCCGTCCTGGCGACGGTTGTCGTGCCGCAGGATCATCGCTACATCCAGCTTGCCCTGCTCGTAGTTCATCAACATGTCCCGCGAAGTGCCGAGGCTGAACGCCACGATCACGTCCGGGTCGGTGGTCGCCAAACGCCGCAGCCACAGGCTGAGATCGGCGCCGACAATGTGGTGGCTGACGCCCACGCGCAAGGTGCGTTTCTGCGGGCCAAAACAGTTCATCGCCTCCTGGTAGTTGTCCAGCAAACGGCGCGCGCTGGTCAAAAACATCTGCCCATGGGCCGACAACGTGACCCGTCTCGGCGTGCGCTCTAGCAGCTTGCGGCCAAGGCTTTCTTCGAGGCGTTTTATCTTCAGGCTGATGGCCGCCTGAGTGCCGCCGATGGCATCGGCGGCGCGGGTGAAACTCTTGAGTTCAGCGACCAGGACGAACGCCTGGATGGCGTCGATATCGGGCATTTTCATGGATGAACTGGCGATAGTAAGTTAAGGCGTGACGTTAGCATGCCGCGCCTGCTGCCCAAACCACTGCATGATCAGCGCACAGCCTGGGTGTGACGCCGCCGATGGCTGCAAGCACAATGCATACACCCCGCCGGTCACCAGCGGCTGACCAAACGGCACCACCAACACACCCCGTTCGATCGACTCGGCCGCCAGGGTCAGGTCCGTCATCGCCACCCCAAGCCCGCGGGCGGCGGCATCCAGTGCCAGTTCGTCGAGGTTGAACGGGATATGCCGGTAGTCGTCCAGCGACCGCGCACCATTGGCCGCCAGCCAGGTCATCCAGTCTTGCTTGTCGGCCGAACGATGCAGCAGCGCAAAGTGTGCGAGTTGCTCCACCGAAGCCAGTGGCCCCAAACCCGGTGCGCAGACCGGCACCAATGACTCGTGGAACAAGGTCAGGCGCGCAGGATCGTTGTCGGGTTTTGGCAGGTAAAGGATGTAGGCATCGCTGTCACTCGCCGGCTCGACCACCTCGGTGGCGACGGTCTCGATCGCCAGGGAAATATCGGGATGGTTGCGATAGAAATCACTGAGCTTGGGCAGCAGCCAGCGCACCGCCAGCGACACATGCAGGCGGATGCGAAACGGGCGTTTGTGAGGCGAGAGCCGATCCTCCAGCACCTTCAGTTGCGCCAGGATGCTCCGGGCGCTGGCCAGCACCTGCTCACCTTCAGCGGTCAGGCGCAGGCTGCGGCTGGTGCGGGTGAACATCGGCACGCCGAAATGGCTTTCCAACTGCTGGATTTTGCGGCTCACCGCGCTTTGGGTCAGGCACAGCTTCTGTGCCGCCACGGTGAAACTGGCGCAATCGCTGACTTCAACCAACGCCTGCAAGCCCTGCAACGAAGGCACGTGACGGATGTTATCCATGCATTTTCCGAATAGCTGGATGATTTTATAACGTTGGTTGTATCACCACCGGCCCTATAGATTCCAGCTGTAGCCCGAACTTAGTCATGCGAACAACGCATACAGCCGAGGATCTTCATGGAAAACACATGTGGCTGGATTGCCCAGACTGACAGCCTCCCCGCCCGGGGCCGACTGAGCTGCGTTCAAAGAGCCGACTGGCTGGTGATCGGCGCAGGGATTACCGGTTTGTGTGCGGCCCACACCCTGGCCGAGATGCACCCCGAGGCCCGCATCGTGATCGTCGACCGCCAGCGCGCCGCCCAAGGTGCCTCGGCGCGCAATTCCGGTTTTGTGGTGGCCCATGAGCATCCCGCTGAAAGTGAATTGATGGGCCGCGCTGGCTTCGCCGATTTTGAGGTGGACACCACCATCTCACGCGCCGCCAGTGATGAAGTGCGCAAGCGCATCGCCCGCCATGCCATCGACTGCGATTTCAGGGACAGCGGCTACTTCTTCGCCGTGCACGATCCCGACAAGCTCGAGCATGTGGATGCCAAGTTGGCGACCTTGCGTGCGGTGGGGGCTTCAGCGCGCTTTCTACAGGGTAAGGCGCTCGCACAAACACTCGGCACCGAGCATTACCAGGCCGCCATCTGGTGCGGCAATGGCAACGCCTTGCTGCAACCGGCGAAATACGTAAAGGGCTTGCTGGAAGCCCTGCCGGACAACGTGACGCTCTATGAGAACACCGACATCACCGGCCTTGAGCGCATGGCCAATGGCGGCATTCGCGCCAACGGCCTGGACGCCCGTATTGAAGCCGGCCAGGTGCTGGTGTGCCTCAACGCCTTTATTCCACGGGTGGGTATTGAAGACAGCGCGACGTTCCCGATGGAACTCAGCGCCAGCCTCACCCGCCCCTTCAGCGATGAGGAATACCGCCGTATCGGCGCGGTGGAACCCTGGGGCGTACTGTCCACCCGGCCACTGGGCGCCACGGTGCGCCTGACGCCGGACCGCCGGGTGATGATCCGCAACACGGCGGAATACCGCACTCGGGATTTGTCCAACGGCGACCTGCTGCACCGGCGCCAACACCATGTGAAGGGTTTGCAGCGACGCTTTCCCTGGCTCACCGAACAAGACATCCACTACACCTGGACCGGCCACTTGAGTGCCTCCCGCAGCGGCCAACCGTATTTCGCGCGAGTCGAAAACAACCTGTACGCCGTCGCCGGCTGCAACGGATCGGGCGTCGCCCGCGGCACGTTATGGGGCCGACTGCTGGCCGAGTGGGCGTCGGGCCAAGCCTCGTCGCTCCTGCACTCCGTAATGCTCAGGGCAGAGCCCGGCTGGCTCCCGCCCCGGCCGTTGTTCGACATCGGTGCCATGCTGCGTATGCGCGTGGAAACGGTCCGGGCTCGGACAGAAATCTAGAACAAAAAACCTCAACAAAGGTGATTCACATGCACATCAACAGTCTGTCCCTGGCGGTCATCCTCAGCGCGCTCCCCGCGGCCGTGTACGCCGCCGAAGAAGTGAATATTTCCAACTGGAACGGCTACATCGCCGACGACACCTTGACCCGCTTCACCCAGGAGACCGGGATCAAGGCGACCTACGACATTCACGACAGCAACGAAGTGCTGGAATCCAAACTGATGACCGGCAATACCGGTTATGACGTGGTCAGCCCGTCCAACCACTTCCTGTCGCGGCTGATCAAGGCCGGGGCGATCCAGAAGCTCGACCGAAGCCAGTTGCCCAACTGGAAAAACCTCGACCCGCTGCTGATGAAAAAGCTCGAAACCAACGACCCGGGCAACCAGTACGGCTTCCCGTATATGTGGGGTACGGCGGGAATTGGCTACAACGTCGAGAAGATCAAGGCGATCTTCGGCACCACCGACGTTACCCATTCCTGGAGCCTGTTCTTTGATGAAAACAACATCAAGAAACTCAGCGCCTGTGGCGTGGCGATTATCGACAACCCCACGCAGATTCTGCCGATCACCCTCAACTACCTGGGTTTGCCTCACCACAGCCACGAACCGGCCGACTACAAAAAGGCCGAACAGGCGCTGCTGAAGATCCGGCCCTACATCCAGTACTTCCACGCCTCCAAGTACATCAGCGACCTGGCGAATGGCAACATCTGCGCAGTGATCGGCTTTAACGGCGACGTGGTGCAAGCCGCCGCCAGCGCCAAGGAGGCGAAAAACGGTATCAACATCGCCTACTCGATCCCGGATGAAGGCTCGACGCTGTGGCTGGACATGGTGGTGATGCCCAAGGGCGCGCCGCACGAGAAGAACGGCTATGCCTATATGAATTACCTGCTGGAGCCCAAGGTGATTGCCAACATCAGCAACAGCATCCACTACGCCAACCCCAACAGCACCGCGGATGAGTTTGTGACTCCCGAGGTAAAGCAAGACCTGGCGATCTACCCGTCGAAAAGCGTGATGGACAAGCTGTTCATCGTCGAAGACCTGCCGCCGGCGATTGCGCGGCTGGCCACTCGGTTGTGGACCAAGTTGAAGACCAATACGTGATACCGGGAGAGCGTTATAGTCGCTGCATTGAGTAGGGAATTGAGTCAATACAGTGGATAGATCAACGGTTGGTTTGTCGATACGCGCCCTCTCGGCGTTGCCCGAAGAGATCCTGATACTGGAAGCAGAAGCCGTCGCCGAAGGATTCAGGTTTCTCACGCGACTCGTTGCAGAGTGGCACAGCGGCGCCAACCGGTTCGACCAGCCAGGCGAATGTCTTTTGGGCGTATTCAGCAACGAGCAGTTGATCGCCGTTGGCGGGCTGTCCTATGACCCTTACGCCGGTCCGGAGGTTGGCAGGCTGCGCCGGGTGTACGTCGCACGGGCTTCGAGGGAACGGCATGTAGGCAAGGCGTTGGTGGGCCAACTGCTGGAACGCGCTGCGCAGCAGTACCGTGTTGTGCGCCTGTCTACCGACACCCACGAAGGCGCCGCCTTTTATCTGCGCTGCGGGTTTGAGTCAATACAGGATGAGCATGCAACGCACATGAAGTCGCTGTAAACGCACCAGCCCTCGCCGCAAGGGCTGGTGCATGGACTTCAGGATTTACATCAACGGAATCGAGTAGTTCACAAACACCCGGTTCTGGTCCTGATCCCGTGCCACTTCGCTGCGGGACATGCCGTTGCGCCAGCCGAACCCGACGTTCTTGAACGTGCCGCTCTGCACCACATAATCCAGCGAAATATCCCGCTCCCACTCGCTGCCATCGTTGCCGTTGGTGGTGAGGATATGGTCGCCCTTGAGGTACATCACCGAGGCCTTCAAACCGGGTACGCCCAGCGCCGCAAAGTCGTAGGCGTACTGGGCAAAAGCAGTACGCTCACCGGCCTGGATGAAGGTCTGGATGGTTCGGTCGGTGTACAGGTACAGACTCGGGCCCGCCTCGCCTTTGCCCACCAGGCCGCCCTGGTTGAGTTGGGCGAAGTTGCTGTCGTCGGACACGCGTTGGTAGCCCGCTGTGATCGCATGGGGCCCCAGGGAATAGATGAACGCGGCGCTCCAGGTGTCGTTATCGATCTCCCCGGTTCCACCTTTGGTATAGCCGCCAAACTTATAGCCATCGGCACGCCCGGCGGCACTTGCGTTCTTGCCGTCGGAGGTGGTCTTGAAGTAACGCAAGTCGGTTTTCAGCGAGCCGTACTCGCCCATCGGCAATACGTGCACCAGGCCGGCGAAGTGCTGTTGGTAATAGTCTTCAAGGTTGGCGTAGTAGTACTGCACCAAGAGGTTCTTGGTCAGGTTGTAGTCGGCGCCGCCGTAGGTGAACTTGTTGCTTTCCTGGGTCGCACCGGCCACCGCCAGGCCGCTGGCGTCGCTGGAACCGCGACCCGTCGTATGCTCAAGCTGGCCGCCAATCAGGGTCAGGTTGTCGATGTCGTTGCTGGTGACTTGGCCGCCTTCAAACGACTGCGGCAACAGCCGGCCGTCGTTGCTCACCAGGATCGGCAGGTTGGGGCGCAGGTAGCCGTAGCGCAGCTCGGTCTTGGCAAAGCGCGCCTTCGCGGTCACGCCGCCACGGGCCCAATCGTCCGCAGCCTTGCCATCATCGGTGGGAATCATCGAGCTGCCGACATGCTTCGCCGCGCTGCTGTCGAGGGTCACGCCGAGCATGCCGATGGCGTCCAGGCCAAAGCCGAGGGTGCCGTCGGTGAAACCCGACTGGTAGTTGAGGATGAACGCCTGGCCCCACTCTTCGGTCTTCGACGGTGCAGCGGCGCCGTCGCGGTTGTCGTTGTTGAAGTAGAAGTTACGCATGCTCAAGTTGGCTTTGCTGTCCCCCAGGAAATCAGCAGAAGCCAAGGGACTCAGGGCCATGCCCAGGCCGCCGGTCAATACGCTTAGTACATGTAGTGTGGCTTTCATCAGGACGAACTCCGGCGCGCAATCACTGTTGCGGGCGCATAAAAAAGGCAGCAGGAAGCACTCGGCCAAACTTCGGTTGGCCGGTGCGTTAATAACTGTTCAGAAGTGCTCGGGTATTAACTTGGGCGAGATGGACCTCCGGGAAACTTCAGTCAATCAATCCATGAGCGTCATAAAACGGATACGGCCCCGGATAGTCCCCGAATACGCCGTTGTGGCTGACCAACCCTTGCTGTTCATCCCAGCGGTGCAAGAGGTAACCCGCCGGTTCCAGGTTGAAATGCGCTGGAGCAGCCTCCTGTAGATCCAGCACGATTTGATGGGACGTGCCCGGGCATACGCAGCTCACACTGCCGCCGAAACGGCGCTGCATCGGCCGGTGCAAATGCCCACACAGCAGGCGTTCCACCTGAGGGTGACGGGCGATGATCTTTTCCAGCGCAGCGGCGTTGACGAATGGCTCGCGGTCCATATGGCCGATGCCGCTGATAAACGGCGGGTGATGCAAAATCAGCAGGGTCGGCACGTTCGGCTGCAGCGCCAGTTGCTCATCAAGCCACTGCAATTGGCTGTCCAGCAGCTGGCCGCCATGGGCATCGGGAATCGTCGAATCCAGGCCGATCAGCCGCACCGGATAGTCGTCCACCACCCAGTCCAGCGGCCCGTCGGCGCTCGCCGGCAAATAGCGGTGATCACCAAAGGCGTCGAGCAAATGCTGGCGGTTATCGTGATTGCCCGGCACCAGGTAGCAAGGCATCTGCAAACGGGCCAGCTCGGGGTGCAGCACGGCGTATTCATCGGCGCGGCCAAAGTCCACCAGGTCGCCGCTGATCACCACGATATCGGCCCGTGGGTAACTGGCATTCAGGTGGTCGACGGCACGGCGCAATGCACCGAGGGTGTCGACCACGCCGTAAGTCAGGCGCTGGCCGGCTTTAAGGTGCAGATCGCTGATCTGCGCAACAAGAAACGGACGGTTCAAAATAGGCTCTCTGAAGTCAGGCATGCAGGGTGAACAGCTTGTGTGGGGCGATGGCCAGGGCAATTGGCGCGCCGACGGCGTGAAGCTGGTTGTCGCTGCTGTCCACCAGCAACGGTTGCGGGCCGCCGACATCCACCAGCAGGCGGCTTTGCGCGCCCTGGAAAAAATGCGCCAGCAAATGCCCGTGCAGGTGCCCTTCGCTCTCCATCACCCGCAGGTGCTCGGGGCGGCAATACACGGTGGCCGGCAGATGAGGCTCGTGCCACGGCAGTTCGCCGCCGCACACTTTCAAGCCATGGGTCGTGCGATCAACCACCGAAAAGGCATTCAGGTTGCCCACAAAGCCTGCGACAAACGCGTTGGCCGGTTGCTGGTAGATCTCACGCGGGCTGGCCAGTTGCGCGATACGCCCCTGCTCCATCACGAGGATGCGGTCTCCCAGGGCCATGGCTTCGCCCTGATCGTGGGTGACGAACACCGAGGTGATGCCAAGGCCGCGCAATAGCTGATCCAGCTCACTGCGCAGGCGCTCACGCAACTGTGCATCGAGGGCGGCCAACGGTTCATCCAGCAACAGCACTTTGGGCCGAGGCGCCAACGCGCGGGCCAGTGCCACACGCTGGCGCTGGCCGCCCGACAGTTCATGGATGCTGCGCTTGCCGTGGTTCTGCAGGCCCACCAGCTCCAGCAGTTCGTCACAGCGCTTGTTGCGCTCTGCCGGCGCGACGCCACGGATTTTCAGGCCGTAGACGATATTGCCGGCCACATCCAGGTTGGGAAACAACGCGTAATTCTGGAACACCATGCCCACATCACGCCGCTCGATGGGCAGGCGCGTGACGTCGGTGTCACCGAAAAAAACCTGACCTGCATCGGGACGCTCAAGGCCGGCGATCAAACGCAAGGTGGTGGTTTTGCCGCAACCGGACGGGCCGAGAATGGCCAGGGTTTCGCCGCCCTCGATGGTCAGGTCGAGGTTCTGCACGGCAACGGTGCCGTCGGCGAATGCCTTGCGGCAACCCTTCAGGCGAATGGTGATAGCGGTCATCGACGGTCTCCACGGGACAGACGAGCGCTGATGGCCTGCAACGCAATCAGCAGCGGCACGATCATCAGCAAAAAGATAAGGGTGTAGGCGCTGGCGATTTCCAGGCGGGCCGAGGCGTAGCTGTCGGCGAGGCCGACGGGCAAGGTCTTGGTCATCGGCGTGTGGAGCATCCAGGTCAGGTTGAACTCGCCCAGGGACAGGGTCACGACCATCAACACCCCGGCGAGAATCCCGGCCCTGCAGTTGGGCACCACCACACTGAAGAAGCGTCGCAGGGGACCGGCCCCCAGACTCGCAGCGGCCTCTTCCAGCATCGGCAACTGCTGGCGTTGCATCACCGCCATCACCGGGCGCACCAGGAACGGCAAGGTGAACAACACGTGCCCCACCAGGATGAACAACCAGCTGCTGCGAAACCCGCCGAACTGGCCGTAGGTCAGCAACAACGCCAGGGCACTGGCCAGGCCGGGCATGGCCACCGGCAGCACCATCAATTCCTCGAAGGCGCGACTGAAGCGGTTGTTCATCCGCACCAGGGCATACGCCGCCGGCACGCCGATCACACAGACACACACCGCACAGGCCAGGGCCAGTTGCAGCGAGAGCCAGACCGTCGGCGAGTAGGCCTGCCATACCTGAATCAACCAGTCGAACGTCAGGCCGCTGGACAGGCCGACGAAGAAATTACGCGTCAGCCCCGCCAGCAATGACATCAATACCGGCACCAACATGAACGCGCAGACCAGCAAGGTAAACAGCAGCTGGATGACAAACAGCGATGAGCGCTTCACAGGACCGTCCCCGCGTTTTTCACCAGGCGCCGCGTCAGCAACAGCACGGCCCAGGTCACCGCGCCGAGCACCACCGAGAGTGCCGCGGCCACCGCAAAGTTGGCGTAGTTGGTGAACACGTTATAGATAGCGACGGGCGTCACGTTCAGCCGCGTGCCCAGGGTGAACGCCGTGCCGAAGGCGCCCATGGACGTGGCAAAACAGATCGCCCCGCAGGAGGCCAGGGCCGGCGCCAGGCCCGGCACGATCACGTCGCACACCACCCGCCAATGCCCGGCCCCCAGTGAATGGGCGGCTTCCTCGAGGCTGCGGTCGAGGCTTTCACAGGCTGCCATCACCGTGAGAATCACCCGAGGAATCGAGAAGTACAGGTAGCCGACAAACAACCCCGCCAGCGAATAGGCAAAGATCCAGCGCTCACCGGCCAACTGAAGCCCGAGTGCCGCGAACAAGCCTTGTCGACCTGCCAGCAGGATCACCAGGAAGCCCACCACCACACCGGGGAACGCCAGGGGAAACGTCAACAACGCCACCAGCGCCGAACGTCCGAAGAATTGCTGGCGGGCGAGAAACACGCCCGCAATGCCGCCCACCAGCAGCGCCGCCAACGTCACCAGCACCGCGAGCACGCAGGTTTGCGCCAGGCTGCCCAGGTATTGCGCGCTGCTCAGCACTTGCCAGTAACCGCTGCCGTGGCTGTCGCGGCTTTCACCGCCCAGTACCATCAGGTGCGCCAGCGGCAACAACCAGAACGCGAGCAGCACCGCAAACGCCGGGGCCAGCGCCCAGGCGGGATTTGGCCGCAAGAGTGCCTTCACTTACTTGACCTCACTCAGGTAACGCGCGGCGAAGGCTTCCTGCACGGCGGCCATTTTTTGGTAATCCACCACGCCGGCCCGGGCGTAGTCGCTGTCCGGCAGAAACTGCGCGGCGACGTCCGCCTGCATCTTCACAGGCCGGATCGGGCGCAGGTAGGCCTTGGCCCAGAGCGCCTGGCCCGCATCGGACAGGACGAAGTTCAGGACCTTTTCACCGTTGGCGCGATGCGGTGCGTTCGCCACCAGGCTCATCACGTACGGCACGCTGATGCTGCCTTCCTTGGGAATCACGAAGGCGACGTTGGCGTTGTCCTTGTAGCGGGCGCGGTAGGCGTTGAAGTCGTAGTCCACCAGGATCGGCAACTCACCGGAAAGCACCCGCGCATAGGCGGTTTGCTTGGGCACGATGGGGGCGTTTTTCGACAGCTTCTGGAAGTAGTCGATGGCCGGGGCGAAGTTATCGAGGTCGCCGCCCATGGCGCGGTTGATCGCCACCGCCGAGACGTAGCCGACGAAAGCGCTGGACGGGTCGAGGTAACCGACCATGCCTTTGTACTCAGGCTTGAGCAGGTCGGCCCAGCTTTGCGGCACCGGCAGCCCGCCCAGGGCATCGACATTGACCATGATGCCCAGGGTGCCGGAGTGAATCGCGAACCACTGGCCGTCCGGGTCTTTCAGGCCGGCGGGAATCTGCTCCCAGCCTTTGGGTTTATAGCCCTCCACCACTTCGGCCTTCTGCGCTTGCAGGCCGAACGTCACGCCGTAGTAGACGACATCGGCCACCGGCGCGGCTTTCTCGGCCACCAACTGCGCCAGGGACTGGCCGGAGTTCTTGTTATCCAGCGGCACCTGCACGCCGGTGGTCGCTGCGATGGCCTTGAGTTGCGTGCCCCAGTCCGCCCAGTCTGGCGGGCAGTTGTAGCAAATCGCGGTGTCCGCGGCCTGGGCCAGGCTGGCCGTGCCGCACAGCAGCAATGCCGCCAGGGTTTTACTGAGCATGCGCATCAAGCGTCTCCTTTATGGGGTTGGGTACTTTCGCCCGGCCGGACATGGCACGGCAGGCAGTGGGAAGTCGGTGCGTTGCCGGCGATTTGCGCCAGCAGTTGGTCGATCACGGTGCTGGCCAACAGCGCGATGGGCTGCACCACGCTGCACAGCGTCGGGTGCATCTGGGTGCCCAGGGAAATACCGTCAAACCCCATCACCGAGAGTTGTTCGGGCACGTTCCAGGCGTGGCGGCGCAGTTCGGCGATCAGGCTGATGGCGAGAAAATCGTTGGAGCAGACCAGTGCTGTGGGGGCTTGCGGGCCTTGCAGGAAGGGTTCGATGGCGGCGAATTCAGCCTGGGTGTGGGCCGGCATTTCGATCACCGGTTGGCTAGCGAGACCGTACTCGCCCATGGCATCGCAATACCCGGCATAACGCAGCCGGGCCCGGTCGGACTGCAACGCGGGGCCGGCGACCATGGCGATCCGGCGATGGCCCGCCTCCAACAGATAACGGGTCGCGAGGGCCATGCCGGCGCGGTTGTCCACCGAGACGGCGCTGTAGTTGGGGTTGTCAGGTTGGTGGTAGGCCAGCACGAACGGCGTTTCTTCCGTGGCCAGGCTGTGGAGCACGCTGTTGCTTTCGGCGTCGGTGACGGTCAGCACCAAACCATCGACGCGCTGGCGCAGCAGCTCTTCCACCACACTGCTTTCGCGCTCGGCGCTGTAGTCGGTGGTCGCCAGCAACAGGTTATAGCCACGCAGGCGTGCGGCGCGCTCCATGGCCTGGAACTGTTCGGCGAACACCGGGTTAAGCAGGTTGGGCACCACCACGCCGATCAGGTTGGTGGTTTGCAGGCGCAATTGGCGGCCCAGCAGGTTGGGCCTGAAACCCAGCTCGCGGGCGGCGGCGAATACCTGCTCACGGGTGGCCGGGCGCACTTGTTCCGGGGAGGCAAAGGTGCGGGCGGCGGTGGCGCGGGATACGCCGGCCAACCGAGCTACGTCTTTCAAATCAGTCATTGTCACTCGCTTGAGATCGATCTCATTGGCGAGGACAGTAACGGGGGAATGTGGCAGTCAGGCGATGGGGAGATGACGGTTTGATGTCAGTGTGGATGCGTTTTTGTTCCCACGCTGATCGTTCCCACGCTCTGCGTGGGAATGCATCCCGTGACGCTCCGCGTCACCACTGCGCAAGACTTGAACCTTGCATCGCCCGATGGACGCAGAGCGTCCGAGGCGGCATTCCCACGCAGAGCGTGGGAACGATCACCATAGCGGTGTGTCAGGCAACCTGGTTGTCGGCTGTGCCGCCGCCTTCGCGGCCTCGCTAAAGTTCGACGGCTCCCACAGGGGATGGGGGTTGTTTGGTGGTTTTGTGTTTCAGATTCAGGCCACCAGCCCCTCTTTGGCGGCGTTGGCGAGTATGTCGTGGGCGGGCACGTTGACCCAGGTGGCGGCGTCCACGTCGCCCTGCTTTGCCAGCCAGGCCTCCACCATCTGGTAGCCCAGCGTGTACCCCAGCCACTTTGGCCGCGCGCCGGTACCAAAGAACCATTCGCTGTGGTCGTAATACGTGGCTTCGAGAAGCTGGCGGTCTACCGGTGCCCTCAGCAGTTCCTGGGGTGCAAGCGCCCGCTCCCACAACTCCGGCTCGCTGCCCAGCACCCGTCGTACAAACTGCCCGGCCAGGCCTTCACTGACCATCGCCTCCCCCAGCGTCCAGCCATAACCCGGGCCCGCCATGCGCAGGCAATGGTGCACCTCATGCACCACGTGCCGGCGCAATGCTCCGCTTTGCAGGCTGGCGAGGAAATTCGGGTTGTCGGGGTCAAGGGTCATGCTGAACAGGGTGCTGCGATAAGCACGGCCCACCAGGCCGAGTTCCGGCAGGGTCTCCCCCGGCAATCGCTGGATCAGAATGTCCAGGCGCGGCGGCGGCATCATCTGCGCAATGGCCCCGTAAGCGACTTCACATTCACGGATCAGCTCAGCGCGAAACTGCGCCAGGCTCCCCGAAGCTTCCAGCCAATGCAGCGTCCATGCGTCCATTCTCACCTCTCGTCGCCGAAGCCGTGGTCCGTTATCAAAGCGGCTCATCATACCTACGGGCTGTCATATTCACAGGCCAGCTTATAACCGGGCCAGCAAATTCCGCTGACTAACCTTTCGATCTGTCCCAAGTGCGGGCACAATGCGTGTCCTTTTTTGGCAGGCACCGCCGCAGGCTCTGAAAATGATCAAAACGCCGTACTACCTCATCGACAAACAGAAGCTTCTGGTCAACATGCAGAAGATCGCCTACGTGCGCGAACAGTCCGGCGCCAAGGCTCTGCTGGCCCTCAAGTGTTTCGCCACCTGGTCGGTGTTCGACCTGATGCAGGAATACATGGACGGCACCACCTCGTCGTCGTTGTACGAGCTGAAGCTGGGTCGCCAGAAGTTCGAAGGTGAAGCTCACGCCTACAGCGTGGCCTGGGCCGACGATGAAATCGAAGAGATGCTCGATAACTGCGACAAGATCATCTTCAACTCCATCAGCCAGCTGCAGCGCTTTGCCGAACGCAGCGAAGGCAAGACCCGCGGCTTGCGCGTCAACCCGCAAGTGAGCAGCTCCGACTACCTGCTGGCCGACCCGGCGCGCCCGTTCAGCCGTCTCGGCGAGTGGGACCCGGTGAAGATCGAAGGTGTGATCGAGCAGATCTCCGGCTTCATGTTCCACAACAACTGCGAGAACGGTGACTTCAACCTGTTTGACCAGATGCTCAACACCATCGAAGAACGCTTCGGCGCGCTGCTGCACAAGGTCAACTGGGTCAGCCTCGGCGGCGGCATCCACTTTACCGGTGAAGGCTATGCCATCGACGCCTTCTGCCAGCGCCTCAAGGCGTTCTCGCAGAAGTACGACGTGCAGGTGTACCTGGAACCCGGCGAAGCGGCGATCACCAACAGCGCCTCCCTGGAAGTGACCGTGCTCGACACCCTCTACAACGGCAAGAACCTCGCCGTGGTAGACAGCTCCATCGAAGCCCACCTGCTGGATCTGCTGATCTATCGCCTCAACGCCAAGCTGGCGCCAAGCAATGGCGAACACACCTACATGGTGTGCGGCAAGTCGTGCCTGGCCGGGGACATCTTCGGTGAGTACCAATTTGATCAGCCGCTGGCCATCGGCGATCGACTGTCGTTCATCGACACGGCAGGCTACACCATGGTCAAGAAAAACTGGTTCAACGGCCTGAAAATGCCGTCCATCGTAGTGAAACAACTCGACGGTACAGTCGAAGTGGTTCGTGAATTTGGTTACGACGACTACCTGTCCAGCCTTTCGTAAAGCGGACAGATAAAGGAGAGATAAAGCAATTGAAAAAGAACGTTCTTATCATTGGTGCAGGAGGTGTCGCCAAGGTGGTGGCCCACAAGTGCGCGCAGCACAACGACGAACTCGGTCGTATTGCTATCGCGTCGCGCAACATCTCCAAATGCCAGGCCATCATCGACAGCGTCAAGGCCAAGGGTAGCCTCAAGGTACCCGCCCAGATTCAAGCCTTCGCGCTGAACGCTTTGGACGTGGAAGCGACCAAGGCACTGATCCGCGAAACCGAATCGCAGATCGTCATCAACGTCGGTTCCGCGTTCCTCAACATGTCGGTACTGCGTGCCTGCATCGACACGGGCGTGGCGTACCTCGACACCGCCATCCACGAAGAACCGGGCAAGGTCTGCGAGACCCCGCCGTGGTACGGCAACTACGAATGGAACCACCTGGAAGAGTGCAAACAGAAGAACATCACGGCCATCCTTGGCGTGGGCTTCGACCCGGGTGTCGTCAACGCGTATGCCGCGCTGGCGCAGCAAAAGCATTTCGACCGCATTGATTCGATCGACATTCTCGACGTCAATGCCGGCTCCCACGGCAAATATTTCGCCACCAATTTCGACCCGGAAATCAACTTCCGCGAATTCACCGGACAGGTGTGGAGCTGGCAGAACAGCCAGTGGACCAGCAACACCATGTTCGAAGTCAAACGCACCGACGACCTGCCTGTGGTCGGTTCGCAGAATCTGTACCTGACCGGCCACGATGAAGTGCACTCGCTGTCGAAAAACCTCGACGTGCCCAATGTGCGTTTCTGGATGAGCTTCGGCGAACACTACATCAACGTGTTCACCGTGCTGAAAAACCTCGGCCTGCTCTCCGAAAAACCGGTCACCACCGCCGAAGGCCTGGAAGTCGTGCCGCTGAAACTGGTCAAGGCCGTGCTGCCCGACCCGTCGTCGCTGGCACCGGGCTACACCGGCAAGACCTGCATCGGCGACCTGGTCAAGGGCACCAAGGATGGCCAGCCACGCGAGCTGTTCATCTACAACGTGGCCTGCCACGAAGAAGCCTTTGCCGAAACCGACAGCCAGGGCATCTCCTACACCGCTGGCGTACCGCCTGTAGCCGCAGCGCTGCTGGTTGCCCGTGGCGAGTGGGACGTGAAGCACATGGCCAACGTCGAGGAACTGCCGGCTGAGCCGTTCCTGAAGGCGCTGGACGTGATGGGCTTGCCGACTCGGATCAAAGACGAGAACAGTGACCGTGCCTGGGATGCGATTGCCTGATAGGCGATCGTTGACCGAACAAAAAATGCGCCCGAAGGGGCGCATTTTTTGTTGGGGCCAACCCAAACCTCAAAGCAATGAACATCAAATGTGGGAGCTGGCTTGCCTGCGATAGCGGTGGGTCAGAACCGTATGGGCTCACTGACCCACCGCTATCGCAGGCAAGCCAGCTCCCACACTGACCGTGTTGTTTGTTCGATAGTTTATCTATTCAAGGTTGCGCGCCGAATTGCTCAACGCCCTTGAACACTGCAACAACGCCGGCGCCAACTGCTTCTCCGCATCCCCCCTGCTCCACCGACTGGTGGGCGCCACCACATGCACCGCCGCCACCGGCCGGCCATTAGCCCCCAACACCGGCGCGCCGATGGTCATGTCGCCCAGGAACAGTTCCTGGCCATTCACCGCATAGCCCTGTTCGCGCACCTGCTGCAACGACGCCATGATCCTGTCGACTTCGGTCAACGTTTGACTGGTATGCGCCACTCGCTGGCTGTTCTCAATCAACACCAACGCCTCATCCTGCGGCAACGCACTCAAATACGCCCGGCCCGACGCGGTGCAGTACATCGGCACCCGCGAGCCAATCGGCATATGCACCGGCACGAAGCCCGCGCTGACAAACCGCGCGATATACGTCATGTCGTAACCCGCAGGCTCGGTCAGGCACGAGGTTTCTCCGGTCAGGCGGGTCAATTCCGAGAGGAATGGGTTGGCCACCTCAATCAACGAATGCGCATCCAGATAACTGAAGCCCAACTCCAGCACCCGCGGTGTGAGTTGGTAATGGCGCGTGCGCGAGTGTTTCCGAAGGTAACCCAGGCTCTCCAGGGTAAACACCATGCGCTGGGCCGAGCTTTTGGTCATGCCGGCGGCCTCGGCCACCTCTGCAAGGCTCATGCTGCGGCGCTGTGCGCTGAATGCCTTGAGCACCGACAGGCCTTTTTCCAGGGATTGGTTATGCAAGCTATTGCGTTCTTCAGACATGGCGAACTCGCGGTCAGGTCGATCAAGCGTGGCGATATTTCTACACCAAACGGCAAAATTCGACCACTTAAAATCGCATACCGATACGAATGGTTCATTTTGTCGATTTTCTATACCACTAAACGATTTTATTGAATCGAAATGGCATAGAGCTTGCGGTTTGCTTTCCAACCGCTTGCGGTACTGACGATCCGTTTTCCTTCTGGAGTAACCCGATGAACAGTCTTTCGCCCTTGTTTCGCCGCCTCGCCTTCGGTATCTGCGCCACCTTTTGCGTGGCAACCGTGCACGCCGCCGGTGCGGCCTCGTACAAAGTCGGTGCAACGGCCAGCGGTTCGCCGTTCACCTTCCTCGACATCAAGAGCAACAGCATCCAAGGCGTGATGGTTGACGTCGCCAATGCCGTGGGCAAGGCCGGTGGCTTCACCAGTGAAATCGAGCAGACCAACTTTGCCGCACTGATTCCCTCCCTGACTTCCGGCAAGCTCGACTTCATCGCCGCCGGCATGCTCAAGACCCCGGAGCGCGCGCAGGTGGTGGACTTCAGCGCACCGGTGTACGCCTACGGCGAAGGCCTGATCGTGAGTGCGGACGACAACGCAACCTATACCGACCTGAGTTCCTTGAAGGGCCAAGTGGTCGGCGTACAAGCCGGCACGATCTTCTACGACATGCTCAACAAACTGGGGATTTTCAAGGAAATCCGCACCTACGACTCCATTGGCGAAATGGTCCGCGACCTGAGCCTGGGCCGCATCAAGGCCGCGGTGGGTGACCAGCCGGTAGTGGCTTACCAGATCCGCCAGAAGCTGTTCAAAGGCGTGAAGCTCGCCGCCGACTACAAGCCGGTGAACGTCGGCGAGGTGTGCCTGGTGGTGCGCAAGGGCGACAGCGAAACCCTCGCGCGCCTGAACCAGGCCATCGCCAGCATCAAGGCTGACGGTACCCTGGAAGCGATCCTCAAGAAGTGGGGACTTGATGCCCAGGTGCAGCCATGAACCCGGCTGAATTCCTGCAAAACGCCCAAGACTTCCTGCCGATCCTGCTTCAGGGCGCCTGGGTGACGATTCAGATCACCGTGTTGTCGTTCCTGCTCAGCAGCGCCATCGGCCTGGTGTTGGCGTTGCTCAAGCTGTCGCCGATCCGCGCGCTGTCGTGGGCGGCGAGCACCGTGATCAATGTGATTCGCGGCCTGCCGATCATCGTGCAACTGTTCTACATCTACTTCGTGTTGCCGGACATGGGCGTACACCTCAGCGCGTTCCAGGCGGGCGTGATCGGCATGGGCATCGCCTACTCGGCGTACCAGGCAGAAAACTTCCGTACCGGCATCATCGCCGTCGAACAGGGCCAGCGTGAAGCCGCCGAAGCCCTGGGGATGCGCTCGGTGCTGATGATGCGCCGGGTGATCCTGCCCCAGGCCTTTCGCATCGCCTTGCCGCCCTACGGCAACACCCTGGTGATGATGCTCAAGGACTCGTCCCTGGTGTCCACCATCACCGTGGCAGAGATGACGCGCCAGGGCCAACTGATCGCCTCATCCACCTTCCAGAACATGACCGTCTACACCCTGGTCGCCCTGCTCTACCTGCTGATGAGCCTGCCGCTGGTGTATGGCCTGCGTCGCATGGAACAGCACCTGGGCCGGAGGAAAAAAGCATGATCGAGATTCGCCAACTGCAAAAACACTACGGCACCCATCGTGTGCTGCACGGCGTCGACCTGGACGTGGCCAAGGGCGAAGTGGTGTGCCTGATCGGCCCGTCCGGCTCGGGCAAATCCACCTTGTTGCGCTGCATCAACGCCCTGGAAGCCTACGACGGCGGCACCATCCGCGTATTCGGTGAAACCGTGCAGCGCAGCAGCAAGACCGTGCATGCCCTGCGCAGCCGCATGGGCATGGTGTTCCAGCGCTTCAACCTGTTCCCCCATCGCACCGTGCTGGAAAACGTGATGGAAGGCCCGGTGTACGTCAAAGGCGAACCGCTGAAACAGGCCCGGGAAGAGGCCTTGGCGCTGCTGGATAAAGTCGGCCTGTCGGCCAAGGCCGATGCCTACCCGGAACAACTCTCCGGCGGCCAGCAACAACGGGTGGCCATCGCCCGCGCACTGGCGATGAAGCCCGACGCCATGCTGTTCGACGAACCCACCTCGGCCCTCGACCCGGAACTGGTGGGCGATGTGCTGGAGGTGATGCGCACCCTGGCCGATGAAGGCATGACCATGATTGTGGTGACCCACGAAATGGGCTTTGCCCGGGAAGTGGCCGACCGCGTGTGCTTCCTGCACGGCGGCTACATCGTGGAGAGCGGGCCGGCCGAGCAGGTACTGGGCAACCCGCAACAACCACGTACCCAGGACTTCCTGCGCCGCGTGCTGCATCCCACGGCCAACACTCGGAGCCTGTCATGAAGTCACTCTGGGCCGCCACCGCGCCCGCTGCACCGCCGACACCCGCGCTGGCTGAGTCATTGAAGGTGGACGTGGCCATCGTCGGCGCCGGGTACACCGGCTTGTCCACGGCCCTGCACCTGGCGGAACGTGGCGTGAGCGTGTGCGTGCTGGAGGCCAACGAACCCGGCTGGGGCGCGTCCGGGCGCAATGGCGGGCAGGTCAACCCGACGCTCAAATACGACCCCGATCAACTGGTGCAGAGGTACGGTGCCGAGCGCGCCGAGCCGCTGATCAACACCGTGTCCAACTCGGCAGACCTGGTGTTCAACCTGATCGAACGCCATGGCATTGACTGTGCGCCCACTCGCAAAGGCTGGATGCAGGTTTCCTATTCCGAAAAAGGCGTGGCGGGCCTGCATGCCAGGGCCGAACAATGGGAGCGCCGCGGGGTGCCGGTGCAGCGCCTCGATGCTGGCGCGGTGTCCGCACGCATGGGCAGCCAGGCGTTTGCCGGCGGCTGGCTGGACGGCCGCGCTGGCGCCATTCAACCCTTGGCCTATGCCCGTGGCCTGGTGCGCGCAGCCCAGGCGGCGGGCGTACGCATTCATGGGCAAAGCGCTGTGACCGCGATGCAACAGGCCGGTGCAGGCTGGAAGTTGCAGACCGCCAGCGGCGCGCAGGTGTCTGCCGGCCAAGTGGTGCTGGCCACCAACGGCTACAGCGGCGACTTGTGGCCCGGCATGGCCCAGAGCGTGCTCGCGGCCAACAGCTTTATCGTCGCCACCCGGCCGTTGAACGGGGCTGCGGCAGAGAGCATTTTGCCGGGGCAGGAAACCGTCTCCACCGCCCAACGCCTGCTGCTGTACTTTCGCAAGGATGCCCATGGCCGCCTGCTGATGGGCGGGCGCGGGTTGTTCGAAGATCCCACCGGGCCTGCGGACTTTGCGCACCTGGAACGCTCGCTGGCGTTGTTGTTTCCGCAACTGGGCAAGCTGGACTTCGAGTACCGCTGGGCAGGACGGATCGCGATCACCCGGGACTTTATGCCTCACGTTCATGAGCCCGCACCGGGCTTGACCCTGGCGCTGGGTTGCAACGGGCGCGGGATTGCGTTGTGCACCAGCCTGGGCCAGCAACTGGCGGGACGTTTATGTGACAGCCGTTCAGCGTTCGCGTACCCGGTGACACCTTTGCAACGGTTGCCGATGCATGGCTTGCAACGCTTCTACATCGGCGCGGGCGTGGCGTGGTACAGCCTGCTGGATCGCCTCTCCCTGTAGGAGCGAGCTTGCTCGCGAAAAACTCAAAGGCGCCGCGTCTCGTCAGGAGACCGGCGCCCTCGTCAAAGCTCGCAGGCCTCAGCCTCGTCGCCGAAGAAATAGATATTTTCGTGCTTATACCCCCAGCGACCACCTCGCTCGCGAATATGCGGCTCGAAGGTAAAGCACGCCACTTCCTCAAGACGTCGGTGATTCCCCGCCTCGATGTAGATCCGCTGGTCGCGCCGTTCGCAGATGCTGTGACCGACATTGCCAGCGAAATCGAGGTTCTCGAAACCCTCGGATGCGACCAGGTCATTGGCGAACGCGTGGAGATCGTTGAACGTGGTTTCAGGCCGGGCGAATGTGCGCATCATCGCGTGTAGCAGGTGCTCGACTTCATAACCCCTGCTGAACTCGCCCCCCACCGGCACCGCCCGGCACACGCCCTCCTCCACATAGAAAGAGCGGGCACAGTCGCCCCACACATTGCCTGCTCTTGGGCTCAAATCCACCGTGATCAGATTGTGTAAACCGACGGCTTCATCACTGGGCCGATAGTCGCGTCCCGACTCCGAAAGCGCACTGCGCGAACCCAGCAACACGAAGGCCGGGCAGTCGTAATACCAGGTCTCCGGATAGCCGGAATCCGCAAGCATCTGCGTCGCCATTTCGGCAATGGACGCTTCAGTTGACTGTGGCGTGATTCGCGTAACGAGCTGCTGCAGCACCGACTTGGCGGCGGCCTGGACCACGCGATTAGGCAACATGGATTGTCTCTGACTGATGGGGGATTGCGTCGATAGTATCAGCACCCTCCTCGACAGGGAGACGTGCTCGGATTTTAAGCTCGTTCCCACGCTCCGCGTGGGAATGCCTACGGTGACGCTCCGCGTCACAAAGGCAGACGCAGAGCGTCCAGGGCTGCGCTCCCACGCAGAGCGTGGGAGCGATCAAGTCTCTTCAAAAAACCGACCATCCGATACGCTCGCTCAACAACTCCAAAGCCTTCATTCCCGCCAGCGAATTGCCCGCCGCATTCAGCTCCGGTGACCACACGCATACCGTAAACTGCCCCGGCACCACCGCGAGAATTCCGCCGCCTACCCCGCTCTTGCCCGGCAAGCCAACGCGATAAGCAAAGTTCCCCGCCTCGTCATACAGCCCGCTGGTGGCCATGATCGAGTTCACTTGCTTGGTCTGCCGCGCCGTCAGAATCTGCTCACCGCTGTGGGTGCACACGCCTTCATTCGCCAGAAAGCAAAACGCCTTGGCCAAATCCAGGCAGCTCATCTGCAACGCGCAGTAGTTGAAGTAGCTGTGCAGCACTGCATCCACGTCATTGTGGAAGTTGCCGAACGACTTCATCAGGTACGCCATCGCCGCATTGCGCGCGCCGTGCTGGGCTTCGGATTCAGCCACGACGCTGTTGACCAGAATCTGCGGATTGCCCGACAGCCGCCGCACGAAGTCGCGCATGGACAGGATCGGCACGGCAAAGCGCGATTGGTTGATGTCGCAGATCACCAGGGCACCGGCATTGATAAACGGATTGCGTGGCCGCCCGCGCTCAAACTCCAGCTGCACCATGGAGTTGAACGGTTGCCCCGACGGTTCGTGACCCAGGCGCTCCCAGATGCTTTCGCCGCCATGGTCGATGGCCTGCACCAGGCTGAACACCTTGGAGATGCTCTGTATGGAGAACAAGGTGTGAGCATCACCCGCGCAGTAGAACGAGCCGTCATTGCCATACACGGCAATGCCCAGTTGCTGCGCCGGTACGTCGGCCAATGCGGGGATGTAATCGGCGACCTTGCCGAGGCCGATCAGTGGACGAACTTCGTCGAGGATCGACTCCAGGAGGGCCTGCATGTTGTGTTCTGGCATGGTTTGGGAATAGTTGTTGAGCGGGGCGCGGAGGATACCTGAAACGCCGGGGCCAGGCAGGCTGCTGGTGCAAAGATGGACGCTGCGCAGGCCGTGCGATATCTTCTGGCCGCCGCCGATTCAGGCGAAAACACACGAAGGAATGGAATGTTGAAGATGCAGGACGCTTTGAGAGGACGAAGCTTTGCTGTGCTGATGGGCATTGCCTTTATTGCCCTGGACCAGTTGATCAAACTGCTGGCGCTATTTTCGCTGCAAGCCACGACGTTCCGATTCGGTTCAAGCCCGGTGAACATGGCGTTGGAACTGAGCCTGAACCCGGGCGCATTCCTCAGCCTCGGCGCTGGTTTGCCAACCCGGGTCAAGCAACTGATCTTTATCGTCGGTGTGGCCGCCGTAGTGTGTTGGGCCGGTTATTGGGCCTGGAAGAATTGGAACCATTCCCTGCCCAAAGCCGCGCCGCTTTTTTTGATTGCCCTGGGCGGCGCCGGGAATTTGATCGACCGGGCCTTTCGTGACGGCCATGTCGTCGATTACATGGTGGTGAATGTCGGCTCGCTGCATACAGGCGTATTCAATCTTGCGGATATCGCGATCACTTTGGGTGCGTTGTTGCTGATGGTTGATCTGTTCAAGAAGCCGGGTAACGTCTGAGGTTTGTCCAGTCAACCCGAATGGCTGCCGGAAAACCCTGAACACTTGTGGGAGCTGTCGAGCTTTAGCGAGGCTGCGATGGCGTCAGTTCTGCGACATTGAGGTCGGCTGACCCACCGCTTTCGCAGCCTCGCTGAAGCTCGACAGCTCCTACGTTTGATGTTCTTTCCAGCCCGCCATGCGCGCCCTTGAACGCCACCGAAAACAAAAAAAGCTCAGCAACACCCCCCTCTCCACTCAAAAGTGCGCCACATCCGACACCTGGGTATCCAGCACGTCCCGCGCCAGTGCCCAAGCCTGATCCGTGGATTCGACTACCAATAACGGGTAGCCCCACGCCTTGCCAAACATCACCGCAAACGGCTTGAGCGCCAGGCGTTTGGCCGCGCTGGGCTCTACCTGGATCATGCCTTTGACGAAAGCACGCAGGGCCACCTTGTTCTTCTTCATCCAGATAGAAGCTTGTTTGCGCTCTTCGTGGGAGTGCTCGTGAGCGCTTTCGTCCACGGCTTTTTCATGCAGCAGTACGAAGGGCTCTTCGCGTTGCAACAACGCCTCGAAGGCCACAAAGGTGTCTTGCGGTGGCGTGTCGCTGGGGGCGTCAAACACGATTTTCACCACAGGGAATGTAGAACTGTCGAGTTGCATGGGAAGCGCCTTTAACGAGAATGTTTCTCATAATAGCCATGCCATCACTGGACGCCATTGCACAGAATGGCCAGAATGTTTCGCAATCCAGCCACGACGCACACCTCCATGTACAACCACCGCCTCGAAACCCGTGACCCATTGCGCCCGGCCCTTGCCGATGCGATTCCCCGTGCCGTGGTCGCGGTGAGCGCCTCCAGCACTTCTGCCAGTTGGGAGCACGCACCGCACCAGCACCGCAAGGGTCAGTTGATGTACACGTTGCGCGGGGTGATCCATTGCGTCATCGAAGAAGGTATCTGGATCGTGCCTCCCCAGTGCGCTTTGTGGATTCCGGGCGGTCTTTCCCATGCCGCACGCGGTTCCGGGGCAGCGGATGTGTACTGCCTGCTGGTCGACCCAGACGCTGCCGGTGCCCTGCCACAGCAATGCTGCACGCTGGCGGTATCACCGTTGTTACACGAATTGATCAGCAAGGCCGTCAGCTTCCCACCGCTCTACGACACCGAGGGCGCCCAGGGCCGGTTGGTGGCCACGCTGCTGGACGAACTGGCGCTGGCACCGGTCGAGGCCCTGCACTTGCCCATGCCACGGGACGTTCGGCTCAGGCGCCTGGCCGACAGTTTGCTGGCCAACCCCAGCGACAAGGCCACCCTGGGGGAATGGGCCGTGCGCATCGGCATGAGCGAACGCAGCATGACGCGATTGTTGCTTGAGGAGATTGGCCTGAGTTTCGGCCGCTGGCGCCGGCAGTTGCATGTGATCCTGTCGCTGCAGCGCCTGGCCAAAGGCGAAAGCGTGCAGACGGTAGCGCTGGACCTCGGCTATGAAAACGCCAGCGGCTTTATCACCATGTTCCGCAAGGCCATCGGCCAACCCCCGGCGCGCTACCTCGCCGACCGCGCGAGCATCTCCCAGCACACAACCCCCGCTATCGCCTTGCTGGATTATTATAAATAGTCACGTATAAGCATTTTTAGAGCTTAAGGACTAGAAGGGTTAAATCATTCCAGCCAAAAAATATCAACCCGCCTAAAATACTTATCGCACACTAAAAAATTTGCACTAGCATATGAGTACTCCTGCCCAGAAACCCACGTTCAACACCCGCCTGAAATCCGCCTTATCCCCTGCAAATAACGTGGCGAATGTTAAAATTTGTCACGTTTTGGCGTATTCAATTCGATTAACATCTAAACGCCTGCAGCGATTGAATTGACGGCCTCGCATGCCGGAAAAGGGAGCAACGTGATGCATTTTTCCAACGTCCTCGCTATTGCACGGACCCCATCGAAATCCGAGGACTTCAGCGAGCTTATAGTTCGTACTGTACCGAAAAATCTAAAAGTCGATACACGCTCCTACGGCCAACTAATTGGTCCCTGTGAAAGCCATGGACATTACCGTGCCATCATCATAGAGATCGACACCCCCTCCGCCAGCACTCAAACGCTGGACATCATTAAAAAAACCAGATCCGAAAATCCTGGCAGCACGATTTTCCTGGTTGTCACCTTCGCCACCACACTAAGCAAAACCAAATATTATCTAGCAGGCGCCGACTACTGCATAAAGGTGGTCGAGAGCGCGCCCGAGAAAAAACTTGCCCTGTTTGCCGCGTTCCTCAGCGAGACGTACTGGCTAAGTAATACTGATTTGCTACTCGATCAGGACCGCATGTGCATCTACGGGGGAGGCAAAAAGCTCGAAATCTCCTTCGTTGAAATGAAAGTACTTGAAGCGCTCATTCATAATCGATTGCTCAGCCATGATGAAATTGCCGTGGTCATGGGGCTTAACGCCCGATTTTATGATTCCAGGGCACTCGAAAAATCAATTAGCCGTTTGCGCGGCAAAATAAAGTCGCACTATGGAAGTAATATTATTCAAAGCATCCGGGGTTACGGCTACAAACTAAGCAGAGGACTGGCTTCGGTTAATCATATTCAACCCGTCAGGGAGCGGCCGAACCGTGAATAGCGGAACTCTATTGCTTGCGGACTCTGTCGACTTTACATTTTCACGACAAGCGATACTTGAACGAAGTTGTGCATTATGGGGCAGCGAGGTCCGAGTCCATGCCGAGCATGTTCTTGACAACCTGCCCGCTGATACGTGCGCCTTTTATTCTGAACAACTTAAAATCGCCTACAGTGAAGCCCTGCGATACACCAGACCGAGTTCGGCCGTTCAACAAGGAAAACGTTTGCGTGTGGACAAAAGTGCGGGCCTCCATAAGTTTCTCCGAATCGAGCAGTCATTATTGATGAATGAGGACCTGCTCAAGGAAATTGTCAGCACTTCCAACACCTTGGAAAAACACAAACAACAACTCATCGTCAGCGTCGAAAATACGCTGGATACTCTACCGGGCCCGGTGGAGCGTCGAAACATGATCCGCCAACTCTATAGCCTGAAAGACCGAAGCAGCCTGAAACTTGCCTATAACAATTACACACTCGATACAAAAAAAGCTGACCTGCTGATCGACTTGAGTCTTTATGACTATATAAAAATGCCTTTTCCAGACTCGGCCCTCAGGCTCAGTCTGAACACGCGTTCGGGCCTGTTCGACCGACTTTACGACCAGATGCTGGGGGTGATGAGCACCTCCCGAGTCTCGTTCATCGCCGAAAACGTCGAGCACCCCGACAGCGCACTTCTCGCCAGACGCTTGCCTTTTGACTATTTTCAGGGTCCCTACTTCTCCCCTGCTGATAGTTTATGAACCCCCGTACTTTCCTGGAATCGGTGAATGCCATGAGTTCTCTCAAGAAACACACATTTACATCGACGTACCCGTCAATCGCACTGCACGATTTCACGCCAAATGTGGCATTTTTACATTACGACGTCGACAGCGGTCCGCTGATCGAAACGGCAGAAAAAACATCGGACGCTTCGACCAGTTCCTATGCCGTTACCAGTGAGCAGAACTTTAATCTCTGGCTCAGCAACTATGTGGCCGCGAAAAGACTTTACGAGGCCAGCAATCGCCTGACCCGAAAACTTTACGACGCCTCAAAAAACCCGAACATCACCGCATTAAAATCAGACGTTCCACACCCGCACCTTAATAACACTCCGACCGAAACTGTTAATGCAACACCCGTATTGCGCACTCCCGATGTCTGGCTGCTTACCCAGCAAGACCGGGCACTGGTGAAAGGCGGGCTACGAATTTCGTTGACCACCATTGAGTCGGCGCTGATTAAAAAGATGCTGCACCATGAAGAGCGTGTGGTGAGCAAGGAAGAACTTATTCGCAATATCGGGCGCGAACCCGACCTCTATCGCGGGCTTGAAATGTGCCTTAGCCGGCTGCAGGACAAGTTCAAACGCGTCAACGATGGCGAGCGCCTGTTCCGGGCGGTACGCAATCGCGGTTATTGCCTCACACAGAAAATAAAAAGCCCGTTGAGCAACCGCAATAACGTCGCCGAACAATAATTATTTCATAAAAATTACAATTCACCCTGCCTATTAAAACCTCGTTATATCTGCCATTTTATAACAACATGACCGCGTTATAAGTCGTCAGCCATTGCTCCCTGCCATTTATTACTATCAATACGCACGCCTACGCGTGCGCCTGCCATTTGATAGTCATTAAAACCACGCCTCGCTTTAACCTGCCAGTACGTGAGTGGATACCACAGGGAGCAGAAGTATGCTTAACAACAGAAGAATGCATCGTAACCTTACACCCAAGGGTCTGACCTTTTGGGGGCAGTGGGCAATTGCCTTGAGTGTGGTCGTTGTACTTTTGTTTTCACTGGTACTGTTCAAGACCGGACAATTGGAATCCCACTACCGGATATTGGCAGCCATTACAATACTGGCCTCTATACCGGCGTACATGTTATGTGACGTCTATAGCAAAAAAGATGACTTTTTTGTTGGGCTGGGACGGTTATTCACCGGCTGGTTATTGACCTTGGGCATATTATCGGCGGTTGGCATTGCCTGTAATGCCAGCTCGCTGTTTCCCTCGGAGATCCTGCTACTCTGGGCAGCAGTGAGCTATCCAATACTAGCACTCTGCTACATTCCGATTCACAGTCTGTCCAGGTACTACCATCGGCAACTTCACGAGCGCCAGAAATCACTGATTATTGGCACGGGCAAACTAGCGACGGACTTGGCCAATACGCTTGCCAGGCAAAAACGCTCACCCTTAGTCGGCCTCGTCGGCCCCAACACCGCGTCCCCCCAGGGCAGCACTCAACCGCAGATTCTCGGCGACTTGCCCGACCTTCCCTCATTGATCCGAGCGCACGGCATACGCCGGCTGTACATCACCCACTCCCTTCAAGAAGCCACGCACATCGAGGCGCTCTACCTCAACCTGCTGGAGATCAGCGTGGACGTGATTTGGGTGCCCGACCTCAACAACATGCTGCTGCTCAATCACAGCGTGGCCGAGGTAGACGGCCTACCTGCAATCTTCCTTAATGAGAGCCCGCTGACCAGTCGCCCCACGGCGGCACTGAGCAAGTCACTGCTGGACAAGAGCCTGGCGCTGTTGGCGATTGTGCTGCTCAGCCCTTTGTTGTTGCTGTTCGCCCTGCTGATCAAGCTCACCTCCCCCGGCCCGGTGATTTTCAAGCAGGACCGTCACGGCTGGAATGGTGAGGTGATCAAGGTCTGGAAATTTCGCTCGATGCGCGTGCATGACGACCAGGAAGTGCGCCAGGCCAGCCGCAACGACTCACGCATAACCCCCGTGGGGCGTTTTATCCGCCGTACCTCCATCGACGAGCTGCCGCAGCTGTTCAACGTGCTGCAAGGGCACATGGCACTGGTGGGACCACGCCCCCATGCCGTGGCCCACAATGACTATTACTCGGGCAAGATTCGCGCTTACATGGCGCGGCATCGCATCAAGCCCGGCATCACCGGCCTGGCGCAAGTCAACGGCTGCCGGGGCGAAACCGAGACCCTGGAGAAGATGCAGCAACGGGTCGATATCGACCTGCGCTATATCAACAATTGGTCGCTGTGGCTGGACATCAAGATCCTGTTCAAGACGCCATTTACCCTGCTCTCCAAAGACATTTACTAAGCCCTCCCTTCCCCCGCGCCGCCACACCGGCGGCGCGGTGCACCAGGCGCCCTTAGGGGCGCTATCGCCCCTCCCCCTCATCGTCCCCGCCCCGCGCAAAACTAACGCCCACAGCAACGCCTGGGCATCCAGGCCCAAGCCGTTCGTATAAAAGTCAGAGAGGAAAGTCAGGGACGTGTTGCGCGCCGGCATTGCACCTGGCGCTTTACTGTTGCGGTTTGCTCACCGCCCGGCGCATGAGCACCGGGCAGTGAGTCACCTTGTCGGCAGACGCCGCTACATTACTCAGTGATCTTCTCGAAGTTGTTGTAGAACAGCTCGCTGTCACGCCCATCGGTCATGGTTTGCAGTGAGTATCCGCGGTTCAGGCGTGCGCCGCCATCCCGGGTCAGGGGTGCCCATACGACGTTGGCGCGACGCATGGTCGAAGTGCTCATCAGCTCGTCGAACGGGACGGAAATGTAGATGCCCTTGTCGAAGCTGCCCTCGCCGTATTCTTCCTTCGAGGCCGTGGTCAGCGTGACCCAGCCACCAAAGTTCACGCCGTTCTTGAACTGCCGCGAGATGTCGACCGTGGTGCCCCAGTCCCGCGCCAGGTAACGCCCCACACTGACGGCGGCCAAGGTGTCATACGGCAGCTGCGTGTAGCTGGTGACATGCCCGGTGATGGTCTGGTAATCCCGCAGGCCGAACCCCTGGTTGAAATCACGCTGGCGCACGAAGTTCAGGTCTGCACCCACCGACCAGTGTTTGCCCGCCGGCCGGAACAGCATCTCGCCGCCAATCCCGGCGTACATGGACTCCAGGTAACCGCCGTAGACCATGCCATACAGATCGCGATCCAGTCGCGCCGCATGGTTGAACTGGAACGTCGGCATCGTCACATCGGACGTCGTCATGTACTGGCGCAGGTCGGTGCGTACCCGCGGCAACCCGCTTGGCGCGTCGTAGGTGAACTTGTCGTAGTTGTTCAGCAAGTTGGCGCTGAGCAAGCCGCTCCACCAGGTGTTGCGGGTGAAACGGTATTCCGCATCGGCGTCGGCGGTGAACTGATAGAGCAACCCGTCGGGGCCGCCGATGTTCTGTTTGTACCCCAGGCCGAGCCCGTAGTTGAACGGCTGGCGGGTGCCGGTGTAGAGCGTGGTTTCCCGGTGGGCAATCGCCGGGTTGACCTCGGTGGTACGGTGCAGGTCCTTCAACGGCTGGTCGTTGTTGACCACAGCGCGGAAGGTGTCACGGGGCACGCTGGTCTCTTCGATAGGCATGTCGTACCGCTTGTTCACCAGGGTGAACCAATCGATATCCTGATTGACGCTGTTGTCGAGAATCCGACTGGCGCGCCCCACGGCCTTGGCTGAATAGAAGTAGCGTTGTTGCTCGCCATACACCATCAGCTCGGAACCGCGCTGGGTAATGCGCTCCACTTTGTAGCCGGCATTCTGCTGCAAACGATCGGATACATTGGCCCAGTCAACCTGGTCGGCCGGGGTCGTCGGCATGCGCGCCGGCAACGGTTCGGCGGGAGGATCGTAGGTCTTCACCGGTGCCTTGCGGCTGACAAAGTTGGTGTGCAGGGTGATACCGAACATCGCGGTATTACCGCGCTCCCAGGCCGCGCTCAGATCGACGCTGTCGGCCAGCTTGTAGACCACGCCGATATTCACCGGCGAATCCTGTTTGATCGGGTTGTCCAACGGCTCGTGCTTGTAGTCGTTGCCCTCGTATTCGAGCTTCACGCTCAGGGGTTCCCAGGGCGTTTGATAGGCGATTCCGCCAAACAACGAAGGACGCCCCCTGAAGTAGGCGTTGGAGTTCACATCCCCTGCCCTGGCAACGACCGCAGTACTCTTCGGCCGGTCGTTGAACTTGCTGCCGAGCACCGACAGCGGGTTACCGAAATCGCCTCGATTTCCCAGGTAGCCCCAGGCGATGCCGAGGCTGAAGTCCAGGTTGCCATAACGCTTGTTGGCGACGAAGTATTCGCTGGAAAACAACCCGGTACCACCGATGTCCCGGGCGCCGAAGGCCAGTTGGGGTGCCCAGTGGCTTTCTTCCCAAAGCCGCGCCTTGAAGTCGATGGCCTTGTCTTTGAAGCTCTGGCTTCCGCTCAACGCCTCGGCGCCGTACCTGCGGTTGCTGATGGCGGTGTAACGAAACGAGCCCTCCAACCAGTCGAACGGCTGCAAGGAAAAGCTGTAGCGCGAGTAGGGATCGGTGCGGTTGGCGTTGGCGCTCAACTCGCCCGCCGGGGCCATGCGTGCGGTGGGGGTCTGGAGTAGACCCACGCCGCCGAAATCATTTTGGGTGTAACGGGGTTCTCCGTGAACCAGTCCGCAGGGCAAAAGCAATACAGCAGCAAAACGTAAATTCAAGGGTTCACCTCAGCCAACGGTTGAGTGGCAAAAAACTCGGCCAGTTGTTGGTTGAGATCAGGGGTCGGCGTCTCAAGGTCATCGCTGCGCACCGGCACCAGGATCCGGCTCCCGGGAGCAGCCACGATGCCGTCCTCCCGATTCCACGCCGCCACGCCCACCCGTCGCACCTGGCCGTCGGGCTGTATCAGCCACAGGTCATCGCGCTCGGCGTCATCCAGGACGGTGCAATTGCGAACATAATCCCCGACCTCTTGCATGGCGCGGTACGGCACCTCACAGGGCTGCGCGACGGCCCCGAGCACTTCCACGGTGGAGGGCCTTTCGGGGTAAACAAGTTGGTCGCCGTCATCGAGCAACGCGTTGCGCGCGAACCCTGCCTCCACGGCGATCGGGTCCAGCACCGCCACCTGGCGGCCCGTGACCGGCAACTGCTCGACCTGCCGATACAGACGCGCACTCAACTGCGCTCGGATGGGCCGGTCGTCCAGCAAGGCTCCCCGTTGCAGCAGTTTCAAATCGAACAAAACCCCGGCCTTCAAACGCGCCTGCGGCTCCATCAACGACTGGTGCAGCCACGCGGCACCCAACCAGTAGCTTTCGGCGTTCGGTTGCGCCACGCGAATCACGTCCAGCAAGCGCGCCCCCGGTTTGACCTCATAGGCGCCAGGGCTGCGTGCATCGCCACTGACCGTGACGGCTGCCTGGCTCGTACCGGGGCCGATCAACAACAGGCCCAGCCATAGAAGATTCAGAGACTTCACCGGGCAGCCTCCCGATCAGGGCGTAGCTGTAGGATTTTCAGGGACAACCGGGGCGTCAGATGCTGCTCGCTGCGCAGGATGAAACCATCCTGCGGGTCGACCCAATAATGGTTGGTGGCGCGGAAATCCAAGGTGGGAACATCCACCTGCTCGTCGATGCGCAGCAAGGCATGATCCTTGTCCAGAATGCGGAGGGTCTCGATGGCGTGGGTGCTGAAACGGCTGTTGACCGCGACGCCGATTCGGTTGCCGTCGTAGAGGTCGATCCAGCGTGTGCTGGTGTAGCCATCGGGCAGATGCTGGAGGCCGCGCTTGAACGGTGACTCGCCACTGAAGCGAGTGCCGTCCAGGGAAACGCCCAGGCCGACGGTGCGTACCACCAGGCCGTCACGCATCATCACCACTTGCTTGCCGGAAGCGACCCAGAACTCCAGGTCGCCCCGGCGCCGTGCCCTGGCCATCACCCCCTCACTGACAGCGGTGGTGACCAGAATCTGCGGGTACGGCACGGCGTCGACCTGGGCACGGGTCACGTTGATGGGGGCCGGGCCGCTGACGGAGGTTTCGAGGGTGTACCAGGACGCCCTCATCAACGGGTTACACCCGCTCAACAAGAGCGCCATCGACAGACAGGCGCAGGTAGGCAAAATTTTCACGGAGGGCTTGAGCCTTATCTGCTGTTGGCTTCGCTGAGGTCATTAAACGATCGGGCACCGATCCCGACGGCACTGGCGGTTGGCAGCAGTTGGCTGATCAGGCGGTTCCAGCGCGTCACGCCAGCTGGCCCGACGTACACGATGTCTTGAGGCTGCAAGTCGAATCGGGTGGCCAGCACCAGCGCGGACGGTGATTGGGCATCGAGCTGGAACACCTTGGCGGGTTCTGCTTCAAGGTTGTCCGCGCCACGAATCACGTAGACGGCGTTGCCATTGGAGGTGGTCTGGTTCAAGCCACCCACCGTGCCCAGGGCATCGGTCAGGTTGATCGACTTGCCCTTGAAACTCAGGGCCCGGGGCTGATTGACTTCGCCCATGAGGTACACACGTTTTTGGTCGTTATAGGGCAAATACAGCCGGTCGCCGCCCTTGAGGTAAATGCCCTGCAGTTGCGAGCCCTGGCGATTCAGGCTGTCCAGGTCAAGCCTGTATTCACGCCCGTCGCGGGTGAGTGTCAGGCCCGACAGGTCGGCATTTGTCGGGTCGACGCCGGCGGCGCCAATGGCTTCAACGGCACTCAAGGGCGTGGTAGTGATTGGCTGTTGGCCGGCTTTGATCACCGCACCGGTCACCACCACGGTCTGGCTGGCAAACCGCAGGACGCTGACGTCGACCTGAGGGCTTTCAATAAACTGCGACAGTCGCCCGGCGATAAAGGCGCGTAATTCTTCGATGGTTTTACCGGCCACCGGAACGTTGCCGATATACGGATAAAACAGCGTGCCGTCGGGACGAACCAAGCGACCGTTGGCGTCGATCTGCTGTTGCGGCCCGGACGGTGCCGTCAACTCGGGGTGATCCCAGACCGTGATAAACAACAGGTCGTTGGCGCCTACCCGATAGCCACCCGGAACATACGCCAGCAATTCAGCAGGTACCGATTCACGAACGTGCGTGGCGGCATCCATGGCGATCAACTTGGGCGTGATCGGAATCAACTCCACCCGGGTACTTTCGGGAGAGCCCTCACTGGACATTTGACTGGTGTCCATGTGTTGACCAGGCGAAAACATGCAGCCGTGCAAGCTGATACTTGCCAGCAAAAGAACAGGTAACCTAGAAATCATAATGGCACTACGCTAGTCGAGGACGAGTCTAAAAAAGATCACCCAGAAAGTTCTGAGTGATCTTGTACAACAGGGTTTACGAGGGATTAGTTGGTACCGGTAGTACCGCCTGTGCCGGTTGTACCGCCGGTGCCGGCAGTACCGCCGTTGGAACTGCCACCCGAGTTGGAAGCGGCTGCTGCAGCGCCGACAACCGCCGTGCCGACTCCAACCCCTTCACCGAGCGTCACGCCGCCCACGAGCGGGGTGCTCAACGACAGGGACTCACCTGCGCCGGCGGCCTCGCTCACCGCAGCGCCGGCGACTTCACCCGCCGCCAGTGCCGCAGTACTTGTGAAAGCCAGCAAGCCAGCCAACAGTAATTTCCTCATATCAGACTCCTTCTCGATATTTACCCCTTATCAAACTTTGCAATAAGGGAGTAGTGATGGAACGGAGATAAACAGGCTATGCAAACTGTACAAAGACCCTGTTGGATCACGCACTTAGCCTCCTCGAAATCATCTCACTTGTGGATAGCTCAAACCACCCATGTTAATAATCGTCAGGTTTAAACGACTGGGCGTACTGATAACCCGCGACCAATACCGTAATAGTCAAAGCCATTGGCTTTCATCCGCTGCGGATCAAATATATTGCGGCCATCAAAGATCACTGGCGTGCTCAGTTTTTCTTTAATCAAGTCCAGGTCCGGGGCTTTGAACTCACGCCACTCCGTCACAATCACCAATGCATCGGCACCTTGCAGCGCGGCCTCTTTGGTCCCCATGAGCAGCAAGTCTTCGTTCATGCCGTAAATGCGCTGGGTCTCGGCCATCGCTTCCGGGTCGAAGGCTTGAACCCTGGCGCCCACGCTGCGCAATTGTTCGATCAGCACGCGGCTGGAGGCTTCGCGCATGTCGTCGGTATTGGGTTTGAAGGCCAGGCCCCAGATCGCAAAGGTCTTGCCCTCCAGTTGCCCACCGAAGTGATGGTGGATATGCCCGAACAGGTGCTGCTTCTGGCGCTTGTTGACCTCCTCGACGGCCGACAGCAGCGTTGCCTGATAGCCGATCGACGACGCGGTGCGCTCCAGGGCCTGTACATCTTTCGGGAAACACGAGCCGCCATAACCGCAGCCGGGATAGATAAAGTCGTAGCCAATCCGTGGGTCAGAGCCAATGCCCTTACGAACGGCCTCAATGTCTGCGCCCAATCGTTCGGCGAAGTTGGCCATTTCATTCATGAAGGAAATCTTGGTGGCCAGCAGGCAGTTGGCCGCGTACTTGGTCAGTTCGGCACTGCGGATGTCCATCGTGATGATTTTTTCGTGGTTGCGGTTGAAGGGTTCATACAGTTCCCGCATGCGCTCCACGGCGTAGCTGCTGTCACTGCCGATGATGATTCGGTCGGGGCGAGTGCAGTCGGCAACTGCCGAACCTTCCTTCAGGAACTCGGGGTTCGAGATCACCTGAAACGCCACCTCAAGCCCCCGGGACGCCAACACCTCGGACACCTTGGCCTGGACTTTATCCGCGGTCCCCACCGGCACCGTGGACTTGTTCACGATAATCTTCGGCTCGGTCATGTTGAGCGCGATGGTCGCGGCAACGGAGAGCACGTACTTGATGTCGGCGCTGCCATCGTCATCCGGCGGCGTGCCCACGGCGATAAATTGCACTTCACCATGCCGCACGCCTTGCGCCGCGTCAGTGGTGAACTGCAAGCGCCCGGCATCATGGTTCTTCTGCACAAGGGCACTCAGCCCGGGCTCATAGATCGGAATGATCCCGCTCTTGAGGTTCTCGACTTTGGTGGCGTCAATGTCGACACAGCAGACTTCATGCCCCGCGTCAGCCAGCACCGCCGCTTGCACCAGGCCCACATAGCCGATTCCAAATACAGTTACGTTCATTTCAATAGTCCTTTAAACAAGCTCGAGGCGGCCATAGCGGTCTTCAAAGCGGATGATGTCGTCTTCGCCCAAGTAGGAGCCGGACTGAACTTCAATCAGCTCCAGCGGGATGCGTCCCGGGTTTTCCAGGGAGTGCACAACGCCAATGGGGATGTAGGTGGATTGGTTTTCGGTGAGCAGCACCTGCTTGTCGGCGATCTGCACATTCGCGGTGCCGGACACCACGATCCAGTGCTCGGCCCGATGGTGGTGGAGCTGCACCGACAGCTTGTGCCCCGGCTTAACCGTGATCCGCTTCACCTGGTAGCGATAACCCTGGTCCACCGAGTCATATTTTCCCCACGGCCGATAGACTTCGCGGTGACTGGCGCTCTCGATCCGGTGCTTTTCAGTGAGCTGCGCGACGATTTTCTTGACGTCTTGCGCATGATCCTTGGTGGTCACCAGGATCGCGTCGGCGGTCTCGACCACCACCACATCATTGATCCCGGCAACGGTGACCAGGCGGTGGCTGGCGTGCACATAACTGTTGGTCACGTCTTGCAGCAGCACATCGCCCTGGGTGCAGTTCTGGTTCTGGTCCTTGAGGCCCGCTTCCCAGACCGAGTCCCAGGCACCCAGGTCGCTCCAGGGGGAATTGAGGATGACCACCGACGCGATGTCGGTTTTTTCCATCACCGCGTAGTCAATCGACACGTTGGGCGCGTTCACGAAATCCACCTGGTTGAGCCGGGTGAAATCCTGGTCGTGCGTCGCATTGGAGAGGGACAGCTCCGCAGCCACCATGATCTCCGGGCTCAAGCGCTCCAGCTCAGCCTTCATCACGGAAGCGCGGAACATGAACATGCCGCTGTTCCAGAAGTAGTTGCCTTGGGCCAGGTAGCTTTGTGCGGTCTCAAGGTCGGGCTTTTCGACAAAGGCCTCGACATGCGCCGCGCCATCGAGGGCAGCGGCTTGAGTGCGGATATAGCCGTAGCCAGTCTCCGGCTTGGTAGGCACCACGCCGAAGGTAACGATCTTGCCCTTGTTGACCTCCACCGCGGCCAGCGTCAAGGCCGCATTAAAGGCGCCGGTATCGCCGATCACATGGTCTGCCGCCAACACCAGCAAGATCGGGTCATCGCCGTCTTGCAGGGCTGACAACGTCGCGGCGGCAATCGCCGGAGCGGTATTCCGGGCCGTGGGTTCAAGAAGGATTTTCTGGGGTATCAAGTCCAGCGATCGACTTTGCTCGGCCACGATGAAACGGTGTTCTTCGTTGCACACAATGATCGGAGGGCTGACGCTCTCGCCCTCTATCGACAGGTGCTTGATGCGGTCCAACGTGGCTTGAAACAAACTCAAGTCACCGTGCAGCGCTATAAACTGCTTTGGCTTAAGTGCTCTAGAAAGCGGCCACAGGCGCGTGCCTGAGCCGCCAGACAATATCACTGGGATCATAGCGATTACTCGATGATTAAACGTAATGGAAGCGTGTCGACAATCGACCGAAACTTAAGACGTGAATGACTTTACATAACTGATCAAACGGTCTCTTTCGGTAAAGTCCAATAAACTTTCCGAGCTGCTGTAGTTAAGTGCCGAATCAATCGCCGAAAAGAAGCCGTCTTTATCGTGGGCGATAAACACCGACGGAATATCTGAAAAGTTCTCGGCGGTGTCGTACTGGTGATTATTGATGTGTTCACCCCGTCGGCTGTCTCGCGGGACGATAACAATGGGTTTTCCCAGTTCAAGGGAGCGAATGATATTGCCCATGCCCGCATGGGAAACAATCACTTTTGACGCATTAAAGTTCTTGGAAAACAGCGGCTCGGCAATGGTCTTGTGCGCCGTAATGCGGCCCAGGTCATTTTCCTGATTGCCCACTTGGGCGACAATCGGGACCTCAGGGTTTGCATGACTCCACTCATGCAAGTAGCCGAGCATCCGTTCAAAGGGTGCTTGAGTGCCAACGCTGCAAAATATCATTTACACAATCCTCCCTTTATATTGGGCCCGGCTGTTTTGCGAAAGCGTGGGCCACTGGGTCAGCAACTCATCGACAAAATAAACAGCAATGCGGCCGGACAACGAAAGTTTCTTGGGGTTGGCGATACTGTCGATCCACAGGGTCTTTTTCCCCATGAGTTTTCCCGCGACCAATCCCAGCAACCCCGGCGCGGCGCCGGTGGAGATCACGTACCTGGCCTTGCTGCGGTAGACGATCGCAAAGATCTGGCAAAAGCCCTTGATGATCTTCATCGGCTCACTGCGATTAAAGTCCGGGACTTGCGCAAAGGCGTGGGCGGGATACTGCGAGCCAATGCTGATATCCACGGTGGCAATGGTAACTTTCTGACCGTCGAAGGCCGGCAGCAACTTGCTCATTTGCACCCAGTGCCCACCTCCAGAACAAATCAATAAAACATCACTTGATTGACTCATGACGGTTCCCTTCCTGTCAGGTGTAATAGACATCATTAAATAGTGGCGGCAGTTCTTAACTGTTGTGCCTGGCCTTTCCAGCGGGCTATTCGCTTGGCTTTGAGCAAGGCTGATTTCTCTTTATAGATTTCTTGATTGGCGATGAGCTGCGCGACGCCGGCCTTTATCGACAGCGGATTCATGGTGTCTACGAACACTGCGGCTTCGGAAAACAGCGAGCGCAGTACCGTGGTATTCGAGAGCGCCATCGGCCGGCCGGCGCTGACCGCTTCGTTGGCCACGCTCAACTGCACGTTGTCGCGGGTGGTCAGGCCGAGCACCACATTCGCGTTGCACAGCAGCTGTTCGAACGTTGCTTTGCTGAGGAAACCGGTCAGTTTGATGTTCGCGGGAAGTGACGCCACGAGTTCTTCAGACAGCTTGCCCTGGTACTTGCCGGTGATCAGGAAGTCGACATCCGGCATTTCCCGGGCGGCGTTGATCACGACCTCTATGGGCTCATCGATATCAAAGGAGCACGGAAACAGCACATAGGGCCTCTCGCGCTCAGTGGCGGGCGCCGCCGGAAAGTCACACGGCAAGTCTTCCAGGATAAAGATATTGGTTTCCTTGACGCCAAGGCCTGCCAGTTCCTCTTTGACTTTAAAGTTATGCACGACCACTGCGTCGATTCTATTCAACAGGGATACAGTGCCCGGAAAACCTATCCACTGTTTGCGCAACAAGCTGTTGTGGGCATCCGCGATAATCTTCAAGCGCCGGTTAAATATAAACTTGTAGGCCAGTGCTATATGCAATACCGGGCTCGGCGGCAACTGCACCCACAGCACTTCCGGCGAACCGGCCAATAGCGTCTTGATGGTTTTAAACGACTTGATCAAGTAGTCCAGTGGACGCGCCGATTTCTTCTTGAACTGGTTGGGCAAGTGCAGAATGTCATAGGCCCAATATTGCTTCATGGTATCGGCGCGTCGTTGATAGCCAATCCATGCGATCATTAATGATTTCACGTCAGAATCCTGCATAAATAAAAGTGGAGCCAGTGAGGTGCTTACACGGCAAACCAAATCGGAAAGTCGGCGCTGTACAGAATATTTTTATTCCTGAAGCGAAGATGTTTGGCCGGGTTGCCGCCCACAATTGAGTACGCTTCAACGTTGCGCGTGACCACACTGCCTGGATAAACCACGGCGCCTTTTCCGATGGTGACGCCTGGCATCACCATCACATTGGGAAAGATCCAGGCGTTGTCTTCGATCACTACGGGTTTGCCCACCAGACAACTCATCGGGTCATCAATATCGTGACCCAGGGTATAAATCCGGGCGTTGTGGGAAATATTGACGTTATCCCCAATCTGGATACCGGCCCGGTTGTCCAGGTAGCAGTCGTAATTGACCGTGCAGTTTTTCCCGATGGAGAAGTTGCCGAAGGTAAAAAAAACCACCTTGCGGTGAACCGTGGTTTTCGCGCCCACCTGGCATCCGGTCAGCCTGAGCAGTGAACGCCTCAGGTTGAAAAACAACGCCAGGCTGAGCAGCGAATTAAACAGCGCAACAGCGGCCTTCTTGATATTCAGTTTCAGGTTTTTCACTTAGTCACCCTGCCCTGATGCATCAGTCACGCGCTGGGAACTCATCACAAAATTCCTGAAGCGGATATTGGTGCTGACCGGCGTGGCAAACGACGGGTTATTCCCACCAAAGAACGTAGAAAACAGCAGGCCATCGATGCTGATGTCCGGGGTATCTCTAAACGTCAGCCCGGTTTCGGAATGCACCAGCTTTTTGTCATACCAGATGGAAATCACGCCATCGGCCTGCCCCGGTGTATTCAACTTCACCAGTTGCTCCAACCTGTGCCACTGCCCGACCGTAAAAATCCAGGAACCCAGGCCGACTGCCGTGCCCCAGGTTTTACTGGTGGGCAAATAGGCATAGATCGCACCGGCGCCCTTCTCTTTCCAGATATAACGCGTGGAAAAGCCGTCATGCCCGTTGGGTATTTTCCCGCCGGTATTGCCGGTGCCGCCGTAGAGGCCAGGGAGCTTGCCGCCTTTTACAAAATTGAAATTCTGGTCGAACTTCAACTCGTACGTCAGCACCAGGCACTCCCTGCCCGGTTGCGGGAGCGGGGATTTGAATTCGATTCCGCCGTAGGGCAATCCGAGCCGAACCATCGAGCCCGGGTCGTACGAGCCGGCGGGAAAATGAACGGCGATGTCCTTGATTTTCTGGCTGTAGGTTTTGTTGGTTAAATTGGCGCGGCCCTTGATGCTGTTTTGCGCCTGAGCACCGTCGAGCACCTGCGACACATCCGGAAGTGACGGATAGATGTTCTTGATGCGTTGCTCGCAGCGGTCGCTGACCTCTGATGCGCCGCTCGCGGCCACCTGCAGAGAAAACGCCAAAGTGAGTAGCGTCGAGGCTGTCTTTTTCACGTCGGTTGCCCCTCCACTTTATTTTTCATCGACCCATTTCAAAAAGTCGTCGACGGCTCTTTGCGCAAGGGAAGATCGCTGGGCGATTTCTTGCTTGAGGTGCTCGGCCATTTGCGCTTTCGATTGGCGGAATTCGCTGATGGTCGTGATGATCACGTCGGGGTCCGGGACGCTGACCAGCTTCGTGCCGTGCGGCAGCATTTCATGGACTTTTTTCAGCTTGTTTTCGATTTCAACGGCGATGGTCGGGAAACCCAGGGAAGCCGGCAGGAGTACGCCGTGGGCCCGTGCGCTGATGATCACGTCGGACTCAACAATCAGCTTCGCCATGAAGGTTTCAGGCGTATCGCCGGCGGCGTCCCAGCACAACCACTCGAAGGTGTCGTACTTGTCGATCAGGTGCTGGTCACGCTCTTTGTAGAGCGAGACCAGGCGCACCTGCTCGCCACGTTTGGCCAACTCATCAGCGGCCTGGACCATCGCCTTGATGAACTGTTGCCCGTTTGCATCGTGGGGCCAGTCGCGCAGGATAAAGGACAGGTATTTGCCCTTCTTGAGGCTGCCGATTTCCAGGTCTTTGCTGGAGATCCACAGATCGGAAAGCAGGCTGGGGTCGGTGTATACCTCCACGTCTTTCTTTCCAAAGGTATTGCAATGCTGCTGGCTGGTGCCGTCCCGCACGGAAATGTAGTCACAGCGATTGATCACGCTGACGGCGCGGGTCAGCAACTTGCCGCCGCCATCAAACGGGCCCAGCCCGATACAGAACGCCGCCAGACGCCGGTGGAAATAGATCTTGTCGACACCGCCACGCAGCCCGACATACAGGCGTAACAGCGTGGACTTCAGATCGGTTTGAGCCTTGATGCTCTTATAGGCCTTCGCCAATCGACCGGTAGGAGCGGTGACTTCCTTGGCCGGCGGGATGAACGAGAAGAACTGGCCGCCACCGCCCAACACCACCAGGTCAGCCTTGACCGGTTCCTTGATATGCAACCACTTGATGCGCGGATTAAAGTTCCTGGCGATCTGCGGATGATCGACACCCACCGCAATATCCGACTCTTTAAAGCGTTTTTTCAGAATATTGATCACGCATAGCATTAATACGTCATCACCCAAGTTACCGGGACCGTATGCACCCCGGATATAAACTTTACTGACATTCATGCTGGGCTTCCATTTTCCACGGGGTCATTAAACACGGCATTCAAAGCAAATGTTGTTGCGAGAATGTAGATAAATATCGTCGCCATAATCATCAATCGATACAGCACACTTTCAACGTAGGCGCTGGATATGAAACTGATAAAAGGCAATGTCCAGAGGATCAAAATCCTGGGAGATATAAGCAGTTCCAAAGGCAGTATTTTCTTATAAACAAAATAAGGCAGCCCTAACAGAAAGTGGATGAACTGCGAACCAATAAAGGCCTTGGCAATCCCGATTGCGCCCTCCTCCCTGAGCCATAACGCGCCGGCGATAAACAGCAGGCCCCATAGAATATTGCTCATGACGCTGAACCAGGCCAGGTTCATCACGATCATCTTTCTTGAGATGCCGGACTTGAATGCACTGAGCAAAGATCCGAGGATTACCAGCACCAACGTCACTTCAAAATCCCGCCCGAGGAAACTGCTCCCGTAGAGTTTGGCCAGCAACTCAGGAAACATGATCACCGGCTGTATGACCACCAGTACTACTAACCAGCCCGAGAGAAAGTTCAGGGCGTCCAGTTTGCGGTTTTTACCACCCAGCGCTGCAGCCAGCATCGGTACCAGTACAGAGCCCAACACCACCGAAACATGTGAAAAGATCGCGTTCCATTGCATGGCAGCGGCGTACATGCCCAACGCGGCAAGGCCGTTGGTGGTTTCCGCCAATAACTTGTTCGCGAACCAGTTCATCGGGGCGACCATCAACCCCGTCAGTAATACCGGCAGGCCCACCGACAGCACGGCATGCTTTTCAGTCATTGCACCTGTGAAGCTCAGCGTGGTGTTCCGAGCCTTGAGTATTTTCCAGCAAGCCAGTGCGCTGAAAAACACGATCAGCAATTGGGAACCGGCCAACCCCAGCAGCGCGCCGTTGAGTCTGAACTTGACCGTGAGGAAGTACGTCGCCGGGATCGCGACCAGCGCGATGATTCCGTTGATCGTCGCAATCAACCGGTATTGCCCCCAACCGGTCAGGCAGCCTTGGGTCCACCCCGACAGAATAATTAACGTGATGGTGCTCAATACAATCAGCGACGCCGCACTCAGGCTGTCTGCGCCCAAAATAACGCTGGAGAAGAAGTGCGGGAAAAACAGCGCTGTCCCGATGATCATCCCGCTGAAAAACACCGAAAATGTCAGCGTCAGGGCGATACCCCGGCCGGTTTTCTCGGGGCTGCTCTCCTTGAACTGCCCGATATGCTTGGCCGTTGCCGTGGTGGTGGCTTGGGCGGCGACGTTGGCAAGCATCACAATCGCGCTTTGGATCAACCCGTACTCACCAAAGGATTGGGCGCCCAATACCCGGGCCACCAGGATACCGGTGATCACCACCGAGACTTTGGTGGCGACGGCAGAGATGAAACTCCAGGCCGTACTGGAGACGAATTTTTTCAACACTGTGCTGTTCATCCGGCTTTCACCTGTAAGGGCATGGTTATCAGCGGCAGGTCCGGCTTAAGCAGCTTCTTGCGTTGCCTGGCCGTGTGCTCAGCACAGACGCGCAGAACGATGGCGCCATAAGCGATCCCGATGGCGTACGGCTGATAAGGCGTGGCCGACACAACGAACATCACGCCCAAAAACACAGCGATCGAGACCGCCACCCGGCTATGCATGTGCTGGGTAATCGAGGTAATGAACACGTACAACAGGTACAAGCCGATCAGCCCGTACTTAACGAAGTACGTTAAGTAGGCACTGTCGATATTCGAGTTCTTGTCATCGAGGCCACGGTATTCAAACCAGGGAATTTCGAACGGCGTTCCCGCGCCCAATCCGACAAAGTAATGCAGCGGGTTCATGCCCCGGATCAGTTCCAGCGCGGGGCTGAAACGAGTGCCCAGTTGAGCGGCCATGCCCTCGGACGACAAACCGTCATTGATTCGGTCAGCGCCGATCATGTTGCTGACGCCGATAAACGCCATCAGCACAACCGCCCCGGCCAGGGCGACCCCGATCATGCGGGCCGGCTTTGTATATTGGTGAATGATGATCGCCGCAAACACCGACACAAAGATGAAGCGCGAATTGGCGATAAATAGGCAGATGAATGAGGTGGCCAGACAAATTCTTGCGAGCTTCTTTCGCTGTTCAAACAGCCGTGGGTCGATGAAGTAATAAATCAGATAGGCCACGGCGGCATACGTACCGCCATCCAGATACCGGTAGGCGTTTTCTTCATAGTAAACGTCTTGAAATTTGTACAAGCCCAACCGCAACCACGCGATATCCAACACATTAAATGCCGTCATCGCGATCAATAGCATCAGCACCGTTTGCAGCTTCAGGGTTTTCGCGGCAAGGGTCGCGATGTTCGAGAGCACGATAAATGACAGGATCATTATGAAAGGCCGGACATCCTTCAACAGATACTTGTTCGAAGACTCCAGCAGACCGCACGCCAGTAACACCACATACAGTCCACAGCCAAACAGCAGGCCACCTGGAACTGTCAGTTGATTCTTCTGAGAAACCACCTGCCTGACCAGCAGCGCACCCAGCCCACCGACGATGTAAAAGTCAAAGAAGTAGATGCCTTTGAGCGAGATTATTTCGCTGTAGGAGTTACCCGTGGGAATAACAGCCAGCATTATCCCAAACACTACAATTGAGTATTTTGGATTTTTCGCCGTGAGCAAACCCGCTGACAGCGCGATAAGGGATAACAGGTAAAACATGGCTGGGTATTCTTTATGCTGATTTGAATTTGGCACGCTACCGCCCCAGGATTTTTCGTTCATTTCCTGAGAACGTGACCGCTATCCTGCAATTACCGTGGTGAATCAGCTCCGATCAGCCTGGTACTCGTACTGGTAATACCCGTAGTTGCCGTAGCCATATTTGGCCGAGGCTTTCTTTTCAACCCCGTTGAAAATCGCGCCCCTGAGCACGATGCCGTTCTGGGCAAACCGGCGAATGGTGTGTTCGATCTCTTTGGCCGGGTTCAGGCCATAGCGCGTGACGATCAGGTTGGTCCCCGACTGCCTTCCCACAATCGCCGCGTCGGTCACGGCCAATAGCGGCGGCGTATCCAGAATCACCAGGTCATAGCGTTCGCTGACTTGCGACAACAATTCGGTCAGGTTGCGATGCATCAGCAGCTCGGAAGGATTGGGCGGTATCTGCCCGCGGCTGATGATGTCGAGGTTTTCAATGCCGGTTTTGTGGATCGCGGTTTCAAGGGTGCATTGGTTGGAGAGGACGTCGGAAAGCCCATCCTTGGCCCGCACACCCAGCACCTTGTGCAGGTAGCCGCGGCGCATATCCACATCAATCAACAAGACGCGCTGCCCGGTTTGCGCAATGACCGCCGCCAGGTTGACCGAAACGAAGGTCTTGCCCACCTCGGGGCTGGGCCCGGAGATCATGATGCGGTTATTGGGTGCCTCGAGCATCGCGAAGTGCAGGCTGGTGCGCAAACTGCGCAAGGCCTCCACCGCCAGGTCCGTGGGGTGACTGATGGCCAGCAATGAAGAGCCGGCATCGGTACGTCCACGGCCGCGGGTGATTTTGTCTTCTTCAACCTTTTGCAACGGGCTGTATGGAATCGACGCATACACTGGCAACCCAAGCTGCTCGATGGCTTCCGGGCTTTCCAGGCCGCGATTCAGCGCCTTGCGCAACAGCACCAGCGCCACCGCCAGGAAGCCGCCCAAGAGCGTCGCGATCAGCACGATCAGGATCTTTTTCGGTTTGATCGGCTTGAAGTAATTGACGTCTGCGGTGTCGATCAGGCGCACGTTGCCCACGGTCCCCGCGCGCATCACATCCAGTTCCTGGGACTTGTTCAGCAGTTGGGTATAGATGGCCGTGCCGACCTCGACATCCCGGGTCAGGCTCAACAGCTCCTGCTGGGTCGAGGGCAGGCCTTCTACCCGGCTCGCCAGGCTTTGCTGCTTGCTGGTCAACTCGCCGATCTGGGTCAGCAACGCGCGATACGCGGGATGTTGGCGGGTGAACTTGCGGTCCATCTCGGCCTGCTGCAACTTCAGCTCGGAGATGCTGGTGTCGAGCCCCACGATCTGGTCGAGAATCGCCTTGGTTTCCAGGGTGATGTCCACCGACTTGCTGCGGGTCTGGTATTCATTCAAGGCCTTCCCGGCTTTTTCCAGGTCCTTCTTGACCTCTGGCAGTTGCTCCTTGAGGAACGCCAGGCTTTGCGCCGCCTCAGCCGAGGTGCGCTCCACGTTTTGCCGCACGTAAATGGCCGCGATCTGATTAAGGATTTTGATCGCCTGGTCCGGGTCGGTGCTTTCCAGCGCCAGGCCGATCATGCCCGACTCTTTCCCACGCTCGACCACGTCCAGATTTTCCTGGTAGTCGAGGATGCTGGTCAGGCGCGCATTGCGGATCACCCGGAAACGCGTGCCGGGTTTGGCGCGCAGTTCCTCAATCTGGAAGGCGACGCCATTTTGCTCGATCAGTTGCCCAGCTTCGCCGGCCGCCAGCACTTGGTCATCTTCATCCACCAAGGTGAAATGCGCGTTTTCACCCACGGTCAGGGTCAGCTTCTTGCCCAGCTGCCCGTCGGGCAGGTCCAGCTTGAAGATCTTCAGCGACTCGCCGCCCCAGGCGAAGCTGTCCAGCCCCAGCAAGGGCTCGGCGATTGCACCGGGGTTAGTCTTCTGGAAGCGGCGTGCGAGGAACTCACCGACCACCGGGAAGTACATGGGCTGTACGACGATATCGAGTTTCAGGTTGTCGACGGTTTTGCCAATCACATACCGCGACTGGATCAACTCGATCTCGGTGGCCGAAGGCGACTCTTTGCCGAGCATGCCGCCGATGTCCGAAAAGCCCAGCAAGTCGTTCTTTTTCGCTTCGACCTGCAACAGGGCATTCGCCTGATAGACCGGGGTCGCCAACACCGCATACGCGGCGCCTGTGAGCATAAAGGCGCCGGTAACCGCGGCGATCAACCATTTGTGGTCGATCAATGTTCCAAACAGACCGAGGAGATCAATCTCCTCGTTATCGTCTTCCCGTACGGTGACTGCTGGCGCTTGCTGCATAAGTCGGATTCTTAGCCTTTATTTCGATTCAAAAAGTCATGGCGATCAGCGTGCGAGACGCTGCGCCCATGCGTTTACGGCTTCTTCGATCAACGCATAAGCGTGCACAAAAGCAGCTTTCCCTTGCCGGTAGGGGTCGCTGATCTCTCGCTCGTTTTGCCATTTACCCAGCAGCAAGACCTTGCCCCGTGCCTCGGGCGCCATGCTGAGTACGGCGCTGATGTGCTGTCGCTCCATCACCAGGATCAGGTCGGCTTCACTGATCGCCTGTGGCTCCAGCTGGATGGCCTGGTGCTCAACGGCCGGATGACCATGGGCCTCAAGTAACGCACGCGCGGTGCTTTCAATCGGTTTGCCGACCAGTGCGGCAATGCCGGCAGAGCTGACCTTGATATCGCAGCGACTGAGTGCGCCACGCAAAAGGCTTTCTGCGGTGGGACTACGACAAATATTGCCAATACAGACAATCAACACTCTTTTAAACAAAGCACTATTCCCCGGGCCATCCATTACCCCATGAAGCGCTAACATCAACTTCATAACTTCACGGCAGTATTTATTACCATGGAACCCCCACTTCACCCAAAACTATCTCCGGACGAAAAATAACAACACCCGCACCAACCCGACGATTTATAACATTCATGACTTTGCAGCCTCCACCGGCTTTAAATTACCTGACCACCGAGTTTCGCTATATATAGACAGAGGAAGTTTCATGAGCGCAAATGCCAATAAAGCCTGGTACCTGGTCCAGTGCAAATCCCGGCAGGACGAGCGCGCCGAGGAACATCTTCAGCGCCAGGGCTATACCTGTTTTCGGTCTACCTATAAACGCGAACGGCTGTTGAAGGGCCAGCGCAGGACCACGCGGGAATCGCTGTTTCCCGGTTATCTGTTTATTCAAATGAGCCTGCAGGACAGCTGGAGCTCCCTGCGCTCGACTCGCGGGGTGTCGCGGGTCGTGGCATTCGGCGCACATCCGCTGCCCATCAGCGACGCGCTGGTGGATGAGCTACAGGAGCGAGACCACCAGGGCGTTGTGGCAACCCTGTTGCAGCCGGGCGAAAGCGTGCGCATCAATGAGGGGCCGTTTGCCGAACTTGAGGCCGTCTTCCTGGCCATGGACGGAGAAGAACGTGTGATATTGCTGATGAACTTCCTGCAACGGGAACAGCGCATCAACGTGCCTTTGGCAGAAATCAGCCGAGTCCGGACAACTTGCTGATAATTGCCTTAAGCCGACCAAAAATAACATCCCGCTTATTAGCAGACTAAAAATAACATCCCCTTACTTTTTCGCATCTTCAGAATAAAGTAATACGTGAATAAACAGCGAGGGACGGCCATGAAAAGTTCAAAGCTATTGGTAGAGCGTATCGGCCTGTTTCCTTCTTCGGGGAACATCCACGTCAAGGTTAATAGTTCAACCACTGTTGTAGAACGCATGCAGGTGTTATACGCCAGCAACTCACTGGACAGCGATGAATCCTGTAGCGGGCTTTCAATGGTCTTTGCCGACTGGCGCTTCAAGTTGCAGGTGAGCAATCCCCTGTCCATTTGCCTGTGCGTGGAAAGTCGCGGCGACAGCCACCTGATGCAAATAAAGACCGCCGAGTTACTGGCCAATATCTCCTGCACCGAGGAGCGGCCATGAGCATTTATGAGGATCTGAAACGGGCCTACGCCTTGAAAAGGCTGACGAACGCGTTTGAAGGATTCGTGGGCCTGGCGCCCAACGAACAGCTGCCGGCGGAGCAATACGCGCGCAACACCCAGGTGCTGTCCCACTGGCTGGATCGCTTGCGGGACAACTCGCCGCAGGACATCACCGATACGCTGTTCAAGCAAATGAAGCGCGCTCAGCGCCGTGGCGATGCCCGGCGCTTCAATTGCCAGACGGTACTGCTGGAGCTGCTGGTGGAGAGTAACCTGGCCCTGGACCTGGCCACTTACTCGGCGTTCATCGGCATGGAAGAGGCCCGCCAGGAAGGCTCCTGATGGGCCTGATCGGCCCCTGAAACCGCCACGGCGACATGGTTGAGCAGTTTCTCGGCGTTGTACTTGGGCACCATCGCACTCAGCAACAGAATCACCATTCCCCCGCCGATCAAGGATGGGGAAACCCGCACCTCAACCACTTCCAGTCGCCATAGAAAAGCGATCGCCGCCATCCCACCCAAGAAGCCACCGGCCAGCGCCTCGTTGAGCGGGTGAATATAGGGGGCGACGCAAAAAGCGCTGAACCAGGCGGTGATCAACAGCCCACAGACCGCCGCCGGCCAGCGCCAATCGGGGTTGATGCGGCGCGCCACCAGGCTTATCGCCACAGGGACCATCAACGACGTATTCATGGCGTGACCGCTGAGCACGGCAATATCAAGGTGTTGGAGCGACACGCCCCAACCCTTGAACAACAGCTTGCTGAACGCGACGATGGAATAGGTGCAGGCAATTGTCATCAGCCACCACTTGACCGCCTGGGGCCGGGAGTACCAGAGCCAGACGGCGATTACCACTGCGGCCGGAATCATGACGGTGATCCCGCCATATTGCGCCAGTTCTTCCCGTATCAAGTGCTGTTCCTTACACGCCAGTTTTCCCGGACCCAATGAGACCTCAGACCCGGGCAAAACACAACGACTTCAGGGCGAAGCGGCCAACGCTTGCGGCGAAAACACCTCGGGGTCCATCAATTTCAGCACCTCTACCCGATGGGGAAAAATCTTCTTCTGCACAAACAGATCATCCACCTGCTGCAACGCCTGCACATCCCGCTCCTCTACCGGCAGCAGCGACTCATCGCCCCATGCGCGCAGCAATTGTGAAACCGGCAGCGGGATATCGTTGACCTTGGCAAACACCCGCGCGTATTCCTCGGGGTTCTGTTGCGCCCACTCAAAAGCCTTGGCGAACCGCTGCAAAACATCACGCAGCGCCTGGCGCTTGAGTGGGTCGGTGAGCACCTCATCGGAGGCGGTAATAAAGGTCAGGCCGGTATTGATGCCCTCTCCGCTGATCAGCACCCGTGCGCCCTGCTGTTCGGCGAACGCCTGGTACACCCCAAAGGTGGCCCAGGCTTCGATCTTGCCGGCGTTGAACGCAGGCAGCGCATCGGTGGGCAGGACGAAGCCGACGTTGACGTCCTTTTCATCCACGCCGGCATTCGCCAGGGCGCGGATCAGCAGGTATTGGGAAATGCTGCCACGGGCGGACGACACCACCACATTGCGTCCTTTCAGGTCGGCCACACCGTGGATCGGTGAATCGGGCGGCACCAGGATCGCGATGCTCCGCGCCTGGCTGCGGCGTACGGCGACGATACGCAACGGTGTGCCTCCGGTAGCGGCCGCCAGCACCGGCGTATCCCCGGCCGGGCCCAGGTCCACAGCGCCGGCGCGCAAGGCTTCGAACAACGGCGCGGCACCCTGGAAGTTGGCCCACTGGACCTTGTAGTCGATGCCATCCAGGGTGTGGGCGGCTTCCACCACGGTGCGCAAGCCTTTGGCCTGGTCACCCAGGATCAAGGTCACGCCGGACAGGTCCGAGGCGGACTTCGGGGCTTCAGCGGCTTTGTCGCAGCCGCCCAGCAAAAGCGCCACCACCAACAGCCCTACCGTCCTCAGCTCAACCATGGGCGAACCGCCGTACATTGGCATTAGCAGCCTGCGTGGCCGGGGCGTCCACTTCCACCCCCAGCAGGCTGAGCAAGCGGGCGCGAATCGCCTGGAAACCGTCCTGGCCGGTATCCCGTGCACGGGGCAGGTCGATGGTCAGCTGTTCGGCAATCTTGCCATTCGCCAACACGATCACGCGGTCGGCCAGCAGGATCGCTTCGTCGACGTCGTGGGTCACCAGCAACACGGCCGGCGTGTGTTTGCGCCAGAGTTCGATGATCAGGCGATGCATCTTGATGCGAGTCAGCGCATCCAGCGCGGCGAAGGGTTCGTCGAGCAAAAGCAGCTTGGGCTCGCGCACCAGGCCGCGGGCCAATGCCACGCGCTGAGCCTCGCCGCCGGACAGGGTCGCCGGGTAAGCCTCCAGCCGATGGGCCAACCCGACTTCCGTCAACGCCTGCACAGCGCGAGCCTTGGCGTCGGGAACGCGCAGGCCGAGGATCACGTTTTTCCAGGCACGTTTCCACGGCATCAGGCGCGGCTCCTGGAAGACTGCGGCGCGGGCCTTGGGCACCCGCAACTGGCCGCTGTCGATACTGTCCAGGCCCGCGAGGCTGCGCAGCAAGGTGGTCTTGCCGGAACCGCTGGCCCCCAGCAACGCGACAAACTCCCCAGGGGCGATATCCAGGTCCAGGCCGTCGATGACCCGCTGCTGGCCGAACTGGCGCACCACATTGCGCAACTGCACCGGTGCTACTGAAGCTTCGAGAATCGACATGTCAGTTCCTCACAAACGATGGGCGCCAGGCCAGGGCAAAACGTTCCAGGGTGCGGATCAGGCCATCGATCAGCAGACCCAACACGCTGTAGATCAACAGGCAGATCACGATCACGTCGGTGCGCATGAAGTCCCGCGCATCACTGGCCAGGTAGCCGATACCGGCGGTGGTGTTGATTTGCTCGACGAACACCAGGGCCAGCCAGGAGATGCCCAGGGAATAGCGCAGGCCGACAAAAAACGAAGGCAGCGAGCCCGGCAGGATCACATGCCAGATCAGCTCGCGGCGGTTAAGGCCGAGGGTGTTGGCAGCCTCGATCAATTTGGGGTCGATGTTGCGGATGCCGGCGAACAGGTTGAGGTACACCGGAAACGTGGTGCCGGTGACGATCAGCGCGATCTTGGTGAACTCGCCGATGCCGAACCAGAGGATGAACAACGGCACCAGCGCCAGGGAAGGAATGGTGCGCAGCATTTGCATCGGTGAGTCGAGGATCACCTCACCACGCTTGGACAGGCCGGTGATCAGCGCAGCCACCACGCCGATACTGACGCCGATGCTCAAGCCCAGCAGCGCCCGTTGCAGCGACACCAGCAGGTGCTTGCCCAACTCACCGGAAACAATCATCGCCCACAAGGTGCCGCCAATCTGCGACGGCGCGGCGATGATCCGGACCGGAATAAAGCCCAGCTCAGAGGCCAGTTCCCACAGCAGCAACAACACAATCGGGCTCACCAGCCGCAGCAACACATCGGGAGTGCGCCAGTTGCGCAACCAGCGTGGAATCAAGCGGGATGCGACCCCGGCCTGATCCTCGGCCTTGTCGACGGAAAACGAACTGGCGTTAAGGGACTTTTCAGTCATCGGGCTTCCTTCCTCATCAAGAACACGGCCAGGAGCGCCGCTGCGGTTTCATGCTATTCGCATAAAAAACCTCAGTGAAATTCTATTTGGGAATAACCTAATGCGATTAAAATGCACATTACTGATAACCACATAAAACTATGATTCTATATTTTTATAATTAGGATAGAACCAATCGGCATTTTACAGGCCCGGGTGCGGCCCCTATTTTCGATAGCAGCTTTATTCCTGCCCTCAACAAGGACTGACCATGAGCATCGAATTTATCGGCTATATCGGCGGCCACCACGCCTCCGAGATCCACCCTCGCAGCGGCCCGACCTTGCAGCCCGACTACGTGGAAACCGTGGCCCGCGCCCATGAGGAAGCCGGCTTCGACCGCGCCCTCGTAGCGTTCCACTCCAACAGCCCGGACAGCACATTGATCGCCGCCCACGCGGCCAGCGTGACGAAAAAGCTGCAGTTCCTGATTGCCCACCGGCCCGGCTTTGTCCAACCCACCCTCGCCGCCCGCCAGTTCGCGACGCTGGATGTGTTCAACGGCGGGCGCACCGCCGTGCACATCATCACCGGCGGTGACGACCGTGAACTGCGGGCCGATGGCAGCCATATCGACAAGGACGAACGTTATGCGCGCACCGACGAATATTTGAGCGTGGTGCGGCAGGAATGGACCAGCGAAAAGCCCTTCGACCATCACGGCACTTACTACCGGTACGAGGGTGCGTTTTCGACGGTGAAGTCGCCGCAGCAGCCGCACATACCGTTGTATTTTGGCGGGTCTTCGGCGGCGGCCATTGCGGTGGCGGGCAAACATGCGGATGTGTATGCGCTGTGGGGTGAGACCTACGAGCAGGTGAAGGAAGTGGTCACCCAGGTGCGGGCGGAAGCGGCGAAGCATGGGCGTACGGTTCGCTTCAGTTTGTCGTTGCGGCCGATTCTGGCGGAGACTGAAGCACTGGCGTGGGAGCGTGCGGATCGCATCCTGGAGCAGGCGACGGCGTTGGCTGAGAAGAGTGGGTTTGTGAGGCGTGAACCGCCGAATGAGGGCTCGCGTCGGTTGTTGGCGGCGGCGGCTCAGGGTTCGCGGTTGGATAAGCGGTTGTGGACCGGGATTGCCGGGCTGCTGGGGGCTCAGGGTAACTCTACGTCGCTGGTGGGTACGGCTGATCAGGTGGCCGAGGCGTTGCTCGACTATTACGACCTGGGTATTACGACCTTTTTGATTCGTGGGTTTGATCCTCTGAATGATGCGATCGATTACGGGAAGCGGCTGATACCGCTGACTCGGCAGTTGGTGGCTGAGCGGGAGCGCCAGGTGGCTGGAAAAGTGGCCTGAGGAAGGGGGACCGACCGAGTACATATCCGTTATTTAGGTAACGGCCACTTAGGGTTCCGCTCTTACAGCGGCTCACTTTGGAAAAGCCCCAAAGTAAGCAAAGGGCTCTGCCCCGCCTGTCGGCACCTCGCCTAGGCTCGGTGTTCCCTCACTCCGGCATTGCTCCGCGGGCCGCCGCGACGGGCCATCCATGGCCCGGCGCGGCTAAACCGGCGTCCTGCCGGTTTACCCGCTCCGCAATACCTACGTTCGGCCTCGGGCTTATTGGGGCAGTCAGATCAAAATCAAAAGCAAGAGCACAGCGGCCTACCG